>DATBEA010000097.1:0-18989 GCA_036276215.1 Usitatibacter sp. | reverse complement strand
GAGGTTGCTCTCGACCTGGTGGTACGCGGGATTGCGCTTCAGCGCCTCGCGATAGGCCTCATGCGCCTCGGCGAGCATCGCCGCGTTGGCGAGCGCGTTGCCCAGGTCGTTCCATTTGTCGGCCTGGATGTCGTCGCGGGACAGTGAGTCTCGGTATGCGTCGATCGCATCCAGCAACCGGCCGGCCCCCTCGAGCCTGCGCGCGCGGCGCCACAGGGCGGCCGAAGCGAGGACCTGGACGCGGCGATCGTGGGGCGCCGCCGCGGCGAGCGCCATGGCGTCGCGCTCCGCGCTTTCGAAGTCGCGACGCGCGATCACCTCGCGCACGCGCGCGATCGCCGTCTCGAGCTGGTTCGCATCCATGGTCCGCCAGTCTAGCGCGGGGAATGCGGGCAAAAAAAAAACGGGCAGTCGCCTGCCCGCTTCAAGGCCTCTTGTCCTGCGAACGCTATTGCACCTGCTCTCCGTGCAGGCTGATGTCGAGCCCCTCGCGCTCCTGCTCTTCCGTCACGCGCAGGCCGATCGTCATGTCGATCACCTTCAAGATGATGAAGCTGCCGATGCCGCTCACGGCGAGCGTCGTGAGCACGGCCCCCAGCTGCACCATGAAGTCGCCGTCGGTGGCGCTGATGTCCTTCACGTTGAAGACGCCCGTGAGGAGGGCGCCCACGATGCCGCCGATGCAGTGCACCCCGAAGGCGTCGAGCGAATCGTCGTAGCCGAGCATCCGCTTCACCGTCGTGGACGCGAAGTAGCAGATCACGCCCGCCGCGATGCCGATGGCGAAGGCACCCGTGACGCCCACGAAGCCGGAGGCCGGCGTGATGGCGACCAGGCCCGCGACGGCACCCGAGGCGATGCCCAGTACCGAAGGCTTGCCCTTGCCCAACCACTCGGTGAACATCCAGGCGAGCGCGGCGACCGCGGTGGCGAGCTGTGTCACGACCATCGCCATCCCCGCGCGGCCGTCGGCGGCCACGGCCGAGCCGGCGTTGAAGCCGAACCAGCCCACCCACAGCAGCGAAGCGCCGATCACGGTGAGCGTGAGGTTGTGCGGCGCCATCGCTTCCTTGCCGTAGCCGATGCGCTTGCCCAGCACCAGAGCGCAGACCAGGGCCGCGATGCCGGCGTTGATGTGCACGACCGTGCCGCCCGCGAAGTCGAGCACGCCCTTGGCCGCCCAGTAGCCCGAAGGCTCCCACATCATGTGGGCGATCGGCGAGTAGATGAGCAGCGACCACAGGCCCATGAACCAGAGCATCGCCGAGAACTTCATGCGATCGGCGAAGGCTCCGCAGATGAGCGCCGGCGTGATGATCGCGAAGGTCATCTGGAACGCCATGTACACCGACTCGGGGATCGTGAGGCCGAGGTGGCTCACCATCACCTTGCCCGCTTCCTTCTGGAAGACCATCCCGTTCAGGAACAGCCGGTCGAGGCTGCCGAAGAACGAGTTGCCGGGCATGAAGGCGATGCTGTAGCCCGCGATCACCCAGAGGACCGTGACCAGGCACGTGATGGCGAAGCTCTGCATCAGCGTCGCGAGCACGTTCTTCTTGCGCACCATGCCGCCGTAGAAGAGCGCCAGGCCGGGGACCGTCATCATCAGCACGAGCGCCATCGACGTGAGCATCCACGCGGTGTCGCCGCTGTTGATCTTGTCCACGCCGACCAGCATCGGCGCGGTGGGCGCCGGCGGCGCGGCGGCCGGTGCGGCTGCGGCGGGGGCCGCTCCCGCTGGCGTCGCCGTCGTCGTATCCGCGGGCTTCGCGGCATCCGCGGGCTTGGCGTCGGCAGGCGGCGCGGCCTTGGCGTCGGCGGGTGCCGCGGCGGCCGCGGGAGCCGGCGGTGCATCCGCCTTCTTGTCCTGTGCGATCGCGGCGCCGCCGAAGGCGAACGCCGCCGTGAGCGCGATGAGACCGATCAATCTTTTCATTTGGTTTCCCTTTGTCCTAGAGTGCTTCGGCGCCGGTCTCGCCGGTGCGGATGCGCACGACCTGCTCGAGGTCGAAGACGAAGATCTTCCCGTCGCCGATCTTGCCGGTGTTGGCGCTTTTCTCGATCGCCTCGATGACGCGATCGAGGAGGTCGTCCTTGATGGCCGCCTCCACCTTCACCTTCGGGAGGAAGTCGACCACGTACTCGGCCCCGCGGTAGAGCTCCGTGTGGCCCTTCTGCCGGCCGAAGCCCTTCACTTCCGTGACGGTGATGCCCTGGACGCCGATGCCCGAGAGGGCCTCTCGGACCTCGTCGAGCTTGAACGGCTTGATGATCGCTGTGACCAGTTTCATGTCCCTCTCCCCCTCTTCAGAACGTATAGGTGACGAAGCCCACCGCGCGCGTCTTGCTCCAGTCCTTACCCTTGATGGTGTAGAGGTCGTGGTGCGCGTCGGTGCCCTTCACGTAGCCGCCGGCGTTCCAGCCGCCGCCGAAGTCCCACGTCGCGCCCGCCTTCCACACGGTGTACGAGAAGTCGTCGTTGTGGTTGTAGCGCTGGTGCCCGAGCACGCCGTTGAACGTGAGCTTGTCGCTCACCATCGTGATGGGCTGGTTGTAGTCCACCTCGATGTAGTCGCTGCCCTTGCTGTTGGCCACGCCGAAGGTGTTGTTGATCGAGTACGAGTACTTGGCCGCCCACGGGCCCGTGGACACGCCGACGTAGACCTCGTCGGTATTGGGCTTCGGGTTGAATTCGTTGGAGCTGGGATACTCGTAGCGCAGGTAGCCCACGTCGAGCGTCCAGTCCTTGATGAACTCGTACTTGTAGCCGCCGTAGATGTCCCACTCGACGTCGGCGCTGGTGTTGAAGCCGCCCACCTCGGCCGTGTCCTTCAGCCACTTGATGTTCGAGAGGAACGTGCCGAGGTAGAAGCCGCTCGAATGGGAATAGTCGAGGTTCAGCTGCACCGCGGGCTTCTCGGAGGTCTGCGAGATGCCGCGGTATTCGTATTCGGTCCAGAGGCCGAGCTTCACCGCGAAGGTGTGCTCGGGGGTGGGCGCCGCAGCGGCGGGTGCGGCGGCAGGCTCGTCGGCGCAGGCGAGCCCGGCGCACGCGAGCGTGAGTCCCGTAAGTCCGGCCAGGAGGAGGGCCTTGGGCGCTTTCTTCATCTTGGTATCCTTTGCGAGTGGGGAAAAGGCGACTCGCGACGGATTTAGCAGCAAGCGTGCCACCGCCCAAGCCATTGTTCGGCAAAGGATCGTTTCAGGGAAATGACAGCGACGCCCCCTGCTTGTGCATCGATTTGGGGCTTCGCACCGTATTTGTGCGCACGTAGGCCAACGGGAAAACGGCGGGGATCGAGATGAACGAAAAAGTGCTGAGCGACCTTTCCGAGCGCCTCGCGCAGATGGCGGGCGCGAATCCGGCGCAGGACCTGCGCCGCAACATCCGCGCGATGCTGGCCGCCGCGTTCACGAAGCTCGACCTCGTAAGCCGCGAGGAATACGACGTGCAGGTGGAAGTGCTGGCGCGGGCGCGGGAGAAGCTCGCGGCGCTTGAAGCGCGCGTGGCCGAGCTCGAGGGCCGCGCGAAGATCTAGGCTACGCCGAGCGGCGTCCTAAGCGTCGCTACATGCCGAGATACGCAGCCTGCACTTGCGGGTTGCTGGCGAGATCGGCGCTTGCACCGTGCAGCGTGACCGCGCCGCTTTCGAGCACGTAGGCGCGCTGCACGAGCCCCAGGGCGCGGCTCACGTTCTGCTCGACCAGGAGGATCGCCGTTCCCATCTTGTGGATCTCGGCGATCTTCTCGAACGTGACGTCGCACATCACGGGAGCGAGGCCGAGCGAAGGCTCATCGAGCATGAGAAGGCGCGGGCGCAGCATCAAACCCCTGCCGATGGCGAGCATCTGCTGCTCTCCGCCGCTCATCGTTCCCCCGAGCTGGGTGCGCCGCTCCGCGAGGCGCGGAAAGACCGCGTAGACGAGCTCGAGGGAACGGGCGCGCTCGGGCTTCGCGCGCGGCGCGTAGGAGCCCATCTCGAGGTTCTCCTGCACGGTCATCTCGGGAAAGACCTGCCGGCCCTCGGGCACGTGCGCGATGCCGAGCTCGGCGATCCTGTAGGGAGACAACGCCGCGAGATCGTTGCCCTCGAAGGTGATCCTGCCCGTGGTGAGCTTCACGAGTCCCGAGATCGCGCGCAACGTCGTGCTCTTGCCCGCGCCGTTGGCGCCGAGCAAGCCCACGGCCTCGCCCTCGCCCACCCGGATGTCGATGTCGCGGATGGCGGGAACCTTCCGATACGAGGCGCTCACCCCGGACAGCTCGATCATCGCGCGTAGCTCGAGCCGAGGTAGGCACGAATGACCTCGGGATCGCGCACGACGTCGTCCGGGGCGCCCTCGGCGATCTTCTGTCCGTGGTCGAGGACGACGATGTGCTTCGCGACCGCCATGACCGCGCGCATCAGGTGCTCGACGATCACGATCGTGAGCCCGCGCCCGGCGAGCTTGTGCACGAGCGACACCGCCTGGTCGACCTCCGCCGGATTGAGTCCCGCCATCACTTCGTCCAGGAGGAGCACCTTGGGCTGCGTGGCGAGCGCCCGCGCCATCTCCAGGCGCCGCTGGTCGATCGTCGTGAGGTCGCGCGCGGTGGTGCGCTCCCGGGCGGAGAGTCCCACGAAGTCGATCGCCTCGCGCGCCTTGGAGCGGGCCGCTTCGGGCGCGGGGTCGCGCAGGAAGGCTCCGGTCATCACGTTGTCGAGGACGGTCATCTCGCCGAAGGGCTTCGCCACCTGGAAGGTCCGCGCGAGGCCCCGCGCGCAAACCTGGTAAGGCCGAAGCCCCACGATCTCGCTTCCGAAGGCGCGGACCGATCCCGCATCCGGCCGGTAGAAGCCGGTGATCAAGTTGAACGCCGTGGTCTTGCCCGCGCCGTTGGGGCCGATGAGCGCCAGCGTCTCGCCTTCACGCACCGTGAAGCTCACGTCCTGCACGGCGGCCAGGCCGCCGAAGCGCTTGGCGAGGGAGCTCACGACGAGCGCGTCGGCCATGGCGAGTCAGCGCTCCGCGCGCTTCGCGCGCCGCCGCGCGACGAGCTCGGCGAAGTAGCCCAGGATTCCGGTGGGCCGCCAGAGGATGACCGCCATGAGGATGAGGCTGTAGGTGGTGAGCTGCACGCCCGCGATCGATCCGAGCCGGCTTTGCAGGAGCGTGGACGTGGTCTCCAGCAGAACCGCTCCCACGAGCGGCCCGAAAAGCGTGCCGACGCCGCCTACGATCGAGACCAGCGCCGCCTCGATCGAGATGCTGAAGTTGAAGACCGTCTGCGGATCTATGAAGTAGATGTACTGGACGTAGAAGGTGCCCGCCATCGCGGTGAGGAAGGCCGAGATCATGAAGATCCTCCTTTTCACCTGGGGCACGTTGATGCCGATGGCCTCGGCGGCGTCCTGCTCCTCGCCGAGCGCCACGAGGTAGTAGCCGATGCGCGAGCGCTCGATCCACGCCGTGACGGCGAGCCCGAGGAGGAGGAGCGCCAGCGTCACGTAGTAGTAGCCCGCCTTCCCCGCGAACTGCATCATCAGCGGCGCACTGCCCAGGTTCGGGATCGTGGTGCCTTCGGCGCCCCACGCGAAGTCGCGCAGCTTGAGGAACACGAGCATCAGCATCTGCGCGGTCGCGATGGTCGCGATCGTGAAGTAGGGGCCACGCAGGCGGAAGCAGAGCCATCCGATCGGAAGGCTCGCGAGCGCCGCGACGACGCCACCCGCGAGCATGCCGATCCACGGCGACACGCCCAGGTCGATCTGGAGCAGCGTCGAGGTGTACGCGCCCAGGCCGAAGAAGGCCGAGTGGCCGAGCGAAAACTGCTTGGCATACCCGCCGAGGAGGTTCCACGCCGTTCCGATCGCGGCGAAGAGGAGGATCCGGATGAGCACATCCAGCGCGAACGGGCTCTTCACGACGAGGGGCAGCGCGGCTGCGAGGATGGCGCCGGCGGCAGCCACGCCGATGCGAACCGGAATCGCCATCAGCGCTGGACGCCGGCGGCCAGGCCCCGGGGACGCAGGGCCAGCGTGGCGAGGAGGAGCAGGAAGACGACGATGAGGCCCGAGTCCGCGCCGATGAACTGGATCCCGAGGGACTCCGCCACGCCCATGAGGAGGCTCGCGACCAGCGCCCCGATCACGTTGCCCAGCGTGCCCAGCACCACGGCCACGAAGGCCATGAGCACGAACACCTGCCCCACCATCGGATACGCGGCGTAGAAAGGCATGAGGAGCGAGCCGGCCGCGCCCGCGAGGGCGAGGGCGATGCCGAGGGCGACCGCGAAGACCCGATTCGGGTTGATGCCCATGAGCTGCGCCACTTCACGGTTCTGCGACGCGGCCCTCATGGCCTTGCCGAGGTCCGTGGCGTGCAGGAAGGCCCACAGCACGCCGGAGAGCGCCATGGCCACCACGAACGCGATGAGCTTCGCGACGGGAATGTAGAGCCCCGCGAAATGCAGGGCCTCCTCGGAATACGGCGTGTGCAGCGTGCGGTAGTTGGCCGTGAACGCCATCAGCGAGACGTTGAGGATGAGGAGCGACAGCGCGAAGGTGAGGAAGATCTGCGGCAGGTCGTTCTGGCCCAGCACGCGGCGGATGAGGAAGTGCTGGATCAGCACGCCGGCCACGAAGAGCACCGGCATCGTGACCACGAGCGAGACGATGGGATCGACGCCCAACCCGGTCCCGAGGAAGTAGCTCATGTACATCCCCAGCATCACGAACTCACCCTGGGCGAAGTTCACGATCTTCACCACACCGAAGATGAGCGTGACGCCGATGCTCACGAGGGCATAGATGCCCCCGATGAGCAGGCCGTTGATGACGGCCTGCGCGACGATTTCCACCATCGAGGCGGCAGCCTATGTCTTCAGCAGCGGCTTCCGGGCATCTTCCTTCGGAAACACGCTGGCGAGGTCCCCGCCCTGCCACTGGACGCCCACGGGATGGCCGTAGATGTTCTTGCCATCCGGGCCGAACTTCACCCGCCCGCCCGGCGCCATCGCCGCGTAGCCCGTCGACACGTCCAGCGTCGCGAGCGCGTCGCGCACCTTCTCCGAATCGGTGGAGGCCGCGCGCTCGAGCGCATCGGCGAGCATGAACGTCTGCGCGACGAGTCCGCCGGCGTATTCGAAGATGAAGTCGCCGGTGAGCTTCTTGTATTCGGCGCTCACGCGTTGCGCGTCGGGGCTCACGTCGTGGTTCCAGTGCGCCACGCCGAGCAGCCCGTCGGCGAGCTTGCCGACGTTCTTGTAGAAATCGGGGACCACGAAGCCGCCCGAGCCGCCGTTGATCGCCACGTTGAGGCCGACCTGCTTCACGGTGCGCACGATCAGGATCAGGTCATTCAGGTACGAGACCGAGAAGAGCGCGTTAGCCCCCGAGGCCTTCACCTTGTTGATGAGCGGGCCGGCATCGGTGAACCCCGCCGAATACGGCTCGAACATGACGATCTCGACGCCCTCGCCGGGCGCGAGCTCCTTCAAGCCATTCGAGGTCGAGGTGCCGAACGCCGTGTTCTCGAAGATCACCGCGGCCTTGGGCTTGTCGCCCACGAGCTTCGCCATCTGGAGCTGCGCCTTGGCGAACTGCGAGGCCCGGGCGAACGGCGTGAACGTGAACCGGCGGCCCTTGTTCAGCTGGTCGCTGCTGGAGCCCGTGATGATCGGGACCTTCGCGCGCTCGCACACCTCGCTCGCGATCAGCGTGAGCGCGGAGGCGTAGCAGCCGTGGACGGCGGAGAGCTTGTTGCCCGAGATGAGCCGCTCGGTTTCCGTGCGCGTGACCGTCGTGTCGCTCTGCACGTCGGAGATGATGAGGTTCAGCTTGGCCCCGCCGAGCGACTTGATGCCGCCCGCGGCATTGACCATGTCGACGGCGAGCTTCGCCGCCGTGACGCAAGCCTGGCCGATCTGCGCCATGCTCCCGGTGGACGGGTAGAGGCCGCCGATGTTGACGGGC
The DNA here is from genome assembly GCA_036276215.1 of Usitatibacter sp. Taxonomy (GTDB): domain Bacteria; phylum Pseudomonadota; class Gammaproteobacteria; order Burkholderiales; family Usitatibacteraceae; genus Usitatibacter. The sequence continues at coordinate 11,034 of DATBEA010000097.1, read as the reverse complement.
TCGGCCGCATAGCCGCGCAGCACCCACGGGCCGAATGCCGCGGCCGCGGCGCCGGTGCTCGCCTTCGCAAGGAAGCTCCTTCTGGAACTCTTCATGTGCACTCCTCCTGTTATTTGCCGCCGAGCTTACTCCGTCGCCACGATCGCCGCGCTAGACCGGGGTGAAGAGGCCCCGCTTGAACGTTTGCAGGACCACGCTCGTCGTGAACTTGGTGATGTTGGTATTGGCCTCGACCATGCGGGTCATGAACGTGTCGTACGCCTCCAGTGAAATGGCGGTGACTACCAGGATGAAGTCGGACGAGCCCGTGACGTTGTAGGCCTGCTGCACTTCCTCGTTGCGGGAAATCCAGCGCTGGAGGTTCAAGTAAAGATCCGAGCGCTTGCGCTCCACCTCCAGTCCCACCACGAACAGCAGCTGGCAACCCACCGCCTTGGGGTCGACCAAAGAGATGTCCGCCAGGATCACCTCGGTCTCGCGCAGGCGCTTGAGGCGCCTCTGGACGGCGGAGACGGACATCGAGAGCCGTTCGGCGAGGATGTCGTTGGTCAGCCCGGCGTCGGTCTGCACCGCTCGCAGGAGCTTGCGGTCGAAGTCGTCGATCATCGCTCACCCCCCGGCCTCACCCGCGATCGTTGAATGATAGCTTTCCAGCAATCGGATTCACGCGACTTTATGTAACAGGCCGCGGGAAAGATCTGCGCCTCCCCGGCGAGCCGCCGAAAAAGATCGCTCACTGGCGGTTGATTGCGCAGCGGCGTCACTCGCGGTCCATAGAATTGGCCTTGTGGCAGGGGGTTCGACAGAAGTTTTCCGATTGCAGGAGGGTTCGTGCGGCGACGCCAATTTCTCAAGAGCTCCGCCGGGGTGGCGATGGGCCTGGTAGCTCCAGCCGCGCGAGCACAGACCCAGGATGCAGCCTCTTTGGACGCCCTCGATATGAGCGGCGCGATGCGCACCCTGCCGGCAGCCAGCCTCGAGGACCTCCGCGGCGTGCTGAACGGCCCCTTGGTCTTTCCGGCCGATGAGGGCTACGACGCCGCACGGCGGCTGGCGTGGCCTGCAACTCGCTTCGACCGCCGGCCCGCGTTCATCGTCCGTGCGAGCGGCCCAGCGGACGTCGCGCTCGCGGTGACCTTCGCGCGCGAAAACAGTCTCCTCCTCGCCGTGAAAGGGGGCGGTCACAGCGATTTCGGGATCGGGGCCCGGGACGGGGCCATGATGCTCGACCTGAGCCTCCTGCGCGGCGTCCGGATATCCGCGGCGCAGCGACGCGCAGAGGTCGCGGGCGGGACCCTGGCCGGGCTCATCGACCACGAGGCCGGGGCCCGCGGCCTCGCGGTCCCGCTCGGCGACACACCCACGGTCGGCATCGGGGGGCTCGCGCTGGGCGGAGGATTCGGCAAACTCGGGCGCCGGTACGGGCTCACGACGGATGCCATCCGGGCGGTGGACATCGTCTGCGCCGATGGGCGGCTTCGCCGGGCAAGCCCTGACGAGAACCCGGACCTCTTCTGGGCGCTGCGCGGCGGCGGCGGGAATTTCGGCGTCGCCACGGCCTTCGAGCTGGCGCTGCAGCCCATCCCGCCCCAGGTGCTCGCAGGCCAGATCACGTTCGATTACTCGCAGGCAAGGCAGGTGCTTCGCGCTTACGGTCATTTCGCCGCGACCGCGCCGGACGTGCTTCACGGCCAGCTGCTCGTCCAACGAAATCCGGACGACGCCACGAGCTTCCTCCGGCTCGACGTCTGCTGGTCGGGGGATCTCGCGGAGGGTCAGCGCGCAATGGAGACGATCAGGCGGTTCGGACGCGTGACCGGCGACACCGTGAGGCCCGTGACGTATCCGATGGCCCAAGGCGCGACGGCGCACGCCGCGCGACATACGTCGGCCTCCTCCACGGCACCCCGGCCGCGGGAGACCTACTTCCAGTCAGGCTTCCTGGACGTGCTCGACGAAGCTCTCGCCTCGATGATCGTGGAGGCCCTGTCTCCCCATCCGGATCGGCGTTTCAGCATGCTGTTCCTGCACGGCGGGGGCGAGATCGCCCGGACCGATCCCGGCACGAGTCCCTTCCCCCACCGCACCGCCTTGCACGACATGATATTCGTGGCGACGTGGCCCCGGGGTCCGGGCGAACAGGAACACCGTGCCGAGGTCACGCGGATCTGGCGGCAGCTCGAGACACACACGCGCGGCTTTTATGGCAACGACATGGCCGGCGGCGTCACGGCGGCCGAGGTCGCCGCCAACTTCGGCTCGCACGCCGCTCGACTGGCAGGCGTGAAGGCTCGCTACGACCCGTCGAACCTGTTCCGCCTCAACGCCAACATCGAACCCGCTCCACGGCCGGCGCGCTCCTAGCGCTTCCACCGCGTGGCACTCGCTTGAGCCTCGCCTGGATCAGCTCCGGCGCCGCAGCGCGCACCACCCCATCGCCGCCATCAACCCCGCGAGAAGGATCAACGCCCATTCCGACAGCGTCGGCACGGCTATCGCCGCCGCGACCGGGAACCCGGGGCCTCCCTGGTCCACGATGCCGCCATTCGCCGCGAGATCGTCATCGCCCAGGCCGCCGTCCGTGATGGTGAACGAGGCCGTGCTTCCCGAGATCGTCGCGGGAAGGCGGTACCAGTGCGGCGTCGCATTGGCGGCGGTCGGGCCGTACTTCCAGTACACGGAGCCGGGCGGGAGCGCGTTCGGGTACGTGATGGTGAAGGCGAGCGCCGAGCCCGGCGTGCAACCGGCCACCGTGAAGTCGAAGAGCCCGTACAGGAACTCGTAGCCGCCCGGCGCCGACCCGGACGGGGGCGAGCCCGCCCCTCCGGTGAGCGGAATGAAAGCGGCGCTCGCGTAGCTGCAGGTGGCGCCGCCGCCCGTGAAGCTCGCCGTGGCCGTTCCGTTGGGCGTCGAACCGGTGAATGACGTCGAGACGACGCTCAGTGTCGCGGTTGCTGTGTTACCGCTGCCTCCATTGGTCGAGCCCACCACGCCCGTGGTGTTGCTGTAGACGCCGTTCGCTGCGCCGGTGACCGTGACGCCCGGCTGGCACTGCCCGCCCGCGGGAATCGATGCGCCGGAAAGCGCGATGAGCGAAGGCGCCGTGGTCGTGAGCGTTCCGCCGCACGCCGCCGATGTTCCGCTCGCCACCGTGAGCCCCGCGGGCAGCGTGTCGGTGAAGCCCACGCCGGCGAGAACGGTCGCGCCGTTCGGGTTCGTGATCGTGAAGGTGAGCGTGCTGGTCGCGTTCTTCGCGATGATCGCCGGAGTGAAAGCCATCGAGAGGGATGGCGCGGCGATGACGGCGATGCTCGCGTTCGACGTGGGGCCACTGCCGGTTTCGTTGGAGCTCACGGACACGGCGTTGTTCTTGGTGCCGGCCGAAGTGCCCTGCACGTTCACCGTCACGGTGCAGCCGGAGCTCGCCGCGAGCGTGCCGCCCGAGAGGCTGAGCAAAGCCGTGCCCGCCGTCGCCGTCACCGCACCGCCGCAGGTGTCGGTGACGCCGGCGGGCGTCGCGATGACGAGTCCCGCGGGCAGGGTCTCCGTGAACGCGACGCCCGTGAGGGCAACGCCGGCGTTGGGGTTCGTGATCGCGAGCGTGAGCGACGTCGTTGCGTTTAGCGGGATCGAGGCGGCGCCGAACGACGTCGCGACGGTGGGCGCGGACGCCACCGTGAGGCTCGAGGAGGCGCTATTCCCGGCCCCGCCGTTCGACGAGCCGACGGTGCTTGTCGTATTGGTATACAGGCCCGAAGCGGTGCCCGTCACCGTCACGGTGAACTGGCATTGGGTGCCGGACGCGATCGTCGCACCCGACAAGGCGATGCCCGACGGACTGGTCGAGGTGACAGTGCCGCCGCAGGCGGTCGCCGACGCGCTGGCAACGCTGAGTCCCGCGGGCAGCGTATCGGTGAAGCCCACGCCGGTGAGGGCAAACGGGTTTGCCGCCGGATTGTCGACCGTGAAAGTGAGCGCGCTCGTGGTGCCCGTCGCGATCGTCGACGGAGCGAACACGGCCGCGATGGAAGGCGGACCTTCGACGTCGAGGCTCGCCGACGACGGGATCGCCGATCCGCCGTTCGTCGACGTGACGCTGGTGGTGTCGGTGTAGTGTCCCGCCGCGTCGGTGCGTATCGTGACGGTGAAGTCGCAGCTGGTCCCGGGGGCGATGCTGGCGCCCGACAACGCGATGCCCGACGGGCTGGTCAGCGTGATCGTCCCGCCGCAAAGGCCCTGGGAAGCGTCGTTCACGTGAATCCCGGCGGTCAGCGTGTCGCTGAAGCCGACGCCCGTGAGGGTGTCGGGGTTCGACGCCGGGTTGGCGATCGAATATTGCAGCCCCGCCGCCTGCGTCACGCGCACGGGCGAGAGAACGAAGCTGGTGCTGACCGTCGGCGGGGCGTCGACGTTGAGGCTCGCCGAGGCCGTCCCGCCCACGCCATCCTCGGTGGAAGACACGGGGCCCGTCGTGTTGTTCTTCACGCCAACCGATGTGCCCTTCACGTTCATGGTGATCGAGCAGAGGGCGTTCGCAGGAACGGTTGCGACCGTGACGCTGATGGAGGCGTCGCCCGCGAGGCCGGAAATGCTCTTGCCAAAGCAGGCCCCGTTGTCGGTGAAAGTCGTATCCGCCAGGACGAGCCCCGCCGGGAAGTTGTCGGTGAAGCCTACGTTCGTGTGAGCGTTGCCCGGGTTCGACATGACGAACGTGAGCGTCGTCGTTGCGTTCAGCGGGATCGACGCCGCGCCGAACGACTTGTCCAGCGTGAGGGGCCCGGCCGCGTACGCCCTGCCGAAAGCGAGCAGCAGGACGGCGAATGCGATGCGGACGGGCTTCGATGACATGCGAATCTCTCCCTGGCGTGACGGTTTTCCTGGCGATGCGCGCTCGTCCTCCCGGACGGCCGGGGGGAGCGTATCAACAATCCGCGAGGATGTCGACACGACTTCTCCATCGCCGCCCTGTCAACGCGAAGCCCGGCCGCGAATTGAATGGGGATGCGAGTCGCAACGGTCTTCAGCCGCGGTCTGGCGGGCATGGAAGCCCCGCTGGTTCGCGTCGAGGCCCATGTCGGAGGAGGCCTTCCGCAGTTCCGCATCGTCGGGCTGCCCGATACCGAAGTGAAGGAAGCGCGGGACCGCGTGCGTGCGGCGCTCGACACTTCGCAGTTTCGCTTTCCCGACGGGCGGGTCACCGTGAACCTCGCGCCCGCGGACCTTCCGAAGGAAAGCGGGCGCTTCGACCTTCCCATCGCCATCGGCATCCTCGCCGCCTCGCGCCAGCTTCCCGCTCGCGAGCTGGCCGGTCACGAGTTCGCGGGCGAGCTGGGGCTCGCGGGCGAGCTTCGCTCCATCCGCGGCGCGCTCGCGATGACGTTCGGCGCGCATCGCGATGGGCGTGCGTTCGTCATTCCCGAGGCCGCCGCGGCGGAAGCGTCGCTGGCTCCCGGCGCGCGCGTGCTCGCGGCGAAAACCCTCCTCGACGTCTGCGGCCATCTTTCGGGGACCCATCCGCTCGCGCCTTACCACGCCATTCGCAAGCCGAGGCCCCGCGCCCATGGCGACCTCGCCGAGGTTCGCGGGCAGCAGCGCGCGCGCCGCGCGCTGGAGATCGCGGCGGCCGGGGGACATTCGCTCCTGCTCGTCGGGCCGCCGGGCACCGGAAAGACGATGCTCGCCTCGCGCCTCGCCGGGATCCTTCCGCCGATGACCGAGGAGGAAGCGCTCGAGGCCGCGGCGGTGCAGAGCCTCGCGAACGGCACGTTCGATCCCGAGCGTTTCGGCGAACGGGCCGTTCGCTCGCCGCACCATACCGCGTCGGCTGCGGCCCTGGTGGGCGGAAGCTCGCCGCCGCGGCCGGGCGAGATCTCGCTCGCGCACCACGGCGTGCTCTTCCTGGACGAGCTCCCGGAATTCAACCGCCACGTTCTGGAAGTGCTCCGCGAGCCGCTCGAATCGGGCCGCATCTGCATCTCGCGGGCGGCTCGCCAGGCGGAATTCCCGGCGCGCTTCCAGCTGGTGGCCGCGATGAACCCTTGCCCGTGCGGCTATCTCGGCCATTTCTCGCACCAGTGCAAGTGCACGCCCGATGGGGTGCTGCAATACCGGCGGCGCATCTCGGGCCCGCTCCTCGATCGCATCGACATGCACGTGGACGTTCCTTCGCTGTCGAGCACGGAGCTTGGCGCCGCGCGGCGCGGCGAAGGCTCGCAGCTCGTCGCGGAGCGCGTGCGCCAGGCGCGCGAGATCCAGCTGCGCCGCCAGGGCGGGTCCAACGCGCGGATCGACGCGAGCGAGGCCGAGGCGGCGTGCGCGGCACCGGCCTCGGTTCACGCCCTGCTTGCGGAAGCCGCCGCGCGCCTCTCCTTCTCGGCGCGCGCGTACTTCAGGGTGCTGCGCGTGGCCCGCACCATCGCCGACCTCGCGCAATCCGAGCGCGTGGGGGAGGAGCATGTCGCCGAGGCGCTCGGCTATCGGGGCAACCCGGCCCCGTAGAATGGGGGGATGCCAGAAGCGGCCCTTGCATCGCGGCGTTTCCGGGCGGGCTTCGCCGCCATGCTCGCCGCGCTCGCCGCGCTGGGGCCTTTCTCGATCGACGCGTACCTGCCCGCCTTCGCCGGGATCCAGGCCTCGCTTTCGGCGACTCCCCTCGAGATCCAGCAGACGCTCTCGGCGTACCTCTTCGCCTTCGGCCTCATGTTCCTCTTCCACGGGGCGCTCTCGGACAGCTTCGGCCGCCGCCCGGTGATCCTCGCCTCGCTCATGGTCTACACGATCGCCTCGCTGGGCGGAGCGCTCGCCGCGAGCGTGCACATGCTCATCGTCTGGCGCGTGGTGCAGGGGCTGTCGGTGGGCGCGGGGATGGTCGTCGGGCGAGCGATGATCCGCGACCTCTATGGCCCCGAGGATGCGCAGCGCCTCATGTCGCTGGTCACGCTCTTCTTCGGGCTCGCTCCGGCAGTGGCGCCCGTCATCGGGGGCTGGCTCTTCGCCGAGCTGGGATGGCGCTCGGTCTTCTGGTTCCTCACCGCCGTGGGCACGATCCTCGTCGTCGGAGCATGGTTCCGGCTGCCCGAGACGCTGCCGGAGACGCACCGCCAGCCGCTCCACTTCATGGCATTGGTGAAGGGTTACGAGGAAGTGGGCATCCACGCGCGTTTCCTGCTGCTCTCGCTCGTGGTGGGCTTCAACTTCAACGCGTTTTTCCTCTACATCGTTTCGGCGCCGGTCTTCCTGGGCGAGCACCTGCACCTGGGACCCCAGCAATACGCCTGGCTCTTCCTGCCCTGCATGACGGGGATCGTGTTCGGCTCGCAGCTCTCGGGGCGCGCGGCCGGGCGCCACTCGCCCGCGGTCACGGTCAAGCGCGCCTATACCTTCATGATGGTCGCCGCCGCGGGCAACGTCGCGTATTCGTTCGCGCTGCCCCCGAGCCTGCCGTGGGCGGTGATTCCCATCATGATCTACGGCATCGGGTTCGCCATGGCGATGCCCTCGGTCACGCTCATCACCCTCGACCTCTTTCCCACACGCCGCGGAATGGCCGCCTCGCTGCAAGGATTCGTCTCGGGGATGGTGAACGTCGTGAACGCGGGCATCATCTCGCCGGCGGTCTCGGGAGACCCGCGGCTACTGGCCCTCGCCATGGCGGTGCTGCTCGCGGCGGGGTTCACGTGCTGGACGCTCTACCTGCGCTCGGCCAATCGCCGCGCCTCGATGCCGCTCGAGCCCGCGCCCGAGATCCCCGACTAGTACTGCTCCCAGGGCAGGCCGTCCACGCGCCAGCCGCTGCGCGTGTTGCGGTGGTGCTTCTCGTCGAGCTCGCCCTCGAAGCCGTGGAGCACGTTCACGACATGCTTGAACCCGGCGCGCTCGAGCGCGTCGGCCGCCTCGAGGGTGCGGTTGCCGCTGCGGCAGATGAGCACCACGGGCCGCTTGTCGAAATTGGCGCCCGCGATCTTCTTCACCTGCGAGATGAAGTGCGGGTTCAGCTCCCAGTCGCCCCCGTCGTACCACGGGACCATCATCGCGCCCACCGGATGGCCCACGAACATGTACTCCATCTCGCTGCGGCAATCGATGAAAAGCGCCTCCGGATTGGACTGGAGGAACGCGTGCGCCGCCTTGGGCTTCATGTGCTCCATAAGCGACGGATTATATGGCTTGAGGGGTAGAATCGTCTCCATGAACGCTCCCGACTCCCCTTTCCCCTTCGACGCCGCGGTCAAGGCCGCCGTCGAGCGCATCCACTCGAAGATCGTCGCCTGGCGTCGCGACATCCACCAGAATCCCGAGCTCGGCAACCGCGAGCACCGCACCGCGAAGCTCGTGGCCGGCCACCTGCGCGCGCTGGGCTTCGACCACGTGCGCGAGAAGGTCGCGCACACCGGCGTGGTCGGCGTGCTGAAGGGCGGCCGGCCCGGGCCCGTCGTGGCGCTGCGCGCGGACATGGACGCGCTGCCGGTCGTCGAGGAAACCGACGTCCCGTTCAAGAGCACGGTGCGCACCGAGTGGAACAACATGGAGTGCGGCGTGATGCACGCGTGCGGCCACGATGCGCACACGTCGATCCTCATGGGCGTGGCCGAGGTGCTCGCCCAAATGCGCGATCGCATCCCCGGCACCGTGAAGTTCATCTTCCAGCCCGCCGAGGAGACGCCGCCCATCGGCGAGAACGGCGGCGCGAAGATGATGATCGAGGAAGGCTGCCTGAAGGATCCCGACGTGGAAGCGATCTTCGGCCTTCACGTCTCCTCGGTGTTCCCCACGGGCCTCGTCGGCTACCGCTCCGGCCCCGCCATGGCTTCCGCCGACGACTTCCGCATCTTCGTGCGCGGCGTCCAGACCCACGCGGCGATGCCCTGGCGCGGCGTCGATCCCATCGTCACGGCCTCGCAGATCGTGCTGGGCCTCCAGACCATCGTCTCGCGGCGGATGAACATCACGCACGAGCCGTCCATCGTGACGGTCGGCGTCTTCCACGGCGGCGTGCGCCACAACATCATTCCCGACGAGGTGAAGCTCGAGGGCACCATCCGCGCCTTCGACGAGAAGCAGCGCGACGAGCTCCACGGGCACGTGACGCGCATCTCCGAGATGATCGCCGCGGCGGGCGGGGCGAGCGCCAAGGTCCACATCCACCGCTGGTACGACGTGACGGTGAACCACCCGGAGCTCACCGCGTGGTCGATTCCCACGCTCGCGCGCATCGCGGGCGACGACAACGTGCGCGAGGTGGACAAGATCTGCGGCGCCGAGGACTTCTCCTTCTACCAGAAGGAAGTCCCTGGCCTCTTCTACTGGATGGGCTGCACGCCGCGCAGCCGCGACGCTACCCAGGCCGCGCCCAACCACAGCCCGCGCTTCTTCGTGGACGAGGAGTGCCTGCCGCTGGGCGTGAAGACGCTCGCGGGCCTCGCGCTCGACTGGCTGTCGGCGAACGTCCCGCAGAAGGCTTGAACCCGGAACCGATCGCGCAGCTGCTTGCCGCCGGCCGCGGCGCGGACGCGCTCGCCTCGGCGCGAGCCGCCGTGAAGGCCGAGCCCGCGAATGCGACGGCATGGAGCACGCTGGGCGCGGTGCTCGTGCAGCTGGGCGACCCGGTGGAAGGCGAGAGCGTGCTGGGCGAGGCGCTTCGGCTCGCGCCCGACGTGATGGAGACGCGCTTCAACCTGGCGCTCGCCGCCAAGCATCGCGGCGATTTCGCCCAGGCGCGCACCCGGCTGGAAGAGATCCTGCAACGCTGGCCCGCCGAAGACTCGGCGCGCTTCGAGCTTGCAGGCGTGCTGGTGGCCGACGGCGCCGAGCGCGACGCGCTCGGCCACCTCGAAACGCTCGTCGCGAGGTTTACCGCGCAGCCGCAGGTGCTCGCGTACCTCGCGCAAGCGCAGGCCGGATCGGGGCACGGCGAGGAAGCGGCGAAGACCTGCGAGGCGCTGCTCGCATCGGGCAAGGCGGGCGCGGGCCAGGTCGCCTCGGTCGCCTATACCCTCGCATCCCTCGGGCGCATCGACGAATCGCTCGCCGCGGCCCGGCGCGCCATCGCCATGTCGCCCAACTCCATCGACGTGCGCTCGATCGCGGCGGGCGCGCTCGCGCACGCGGGAAGCGCCGCCGAAGCGCAGCCCCATTTCGCGGCGGTGGCGATGCATCGCCCGCGCGTGGCCTCGGCGTGGCGAAAGCTCGGCCTCTCCGCGCTCGCGGCGGGCGACGCACCGGGCGCGGTGGAGGCGTTCCGCCGCCAGCTGGACCTTTCGCCCGCGGATCGCGGCGCGCTTTCTTCCCTGGGCGCGGCGCTGAACGCCGCCGACCGCTACGAGGAAGCGATTCCCGTCTTCAAGCGGGCGCTGGAGGCCGGGCACCGCGACGCCAGCATGCTCGCGGCCCTCGTGCACGCGAAGATCACCGTGTGCGACTGGCAAGGCCTCGAGGCGCTCGAAACGGAGCTGCGCGAGGCGGCGCGCGCGCCGTCACGCACGCCCGCGCATCCGCAGACCGGGCTCTACATCCTCACCGATCCCGCGGAGCAGCGCATTTGGGCGGAGAACTGGGGACGCGTGGAGTTCGCCACGCCCCGCGCGCCGCTCGCGCAGCGCACGCCGCGCGACGGACGGCGGCTTCGCGTGGGCTACCTCTCCGCCGACTTCTACGGCCATGCGACCTCGTACCTCATGGCGGCGATGCTCGAGGAGCACGACCGCTCGCGCTTCGAGGTCTTCGCGTACTCGATGGCGCAGGACGACGGCTCGGCCACGCGCCGGCGCGTGGAATCCGCGGTCGAGCATTTCGTGGACATTCGCGGCACTCCCGCCCACGGCGCGGCGCGCCGCATCGCGGCCGATTCCCTCGACGTGCTGGTCGAGCTGGGCGGCTACGTGAAGAACTCGGCCATGGGGCTGCTGCCGCTTCGCCCGGCGCCCGCGCAGGTGCATTTCCTGGGATACGCCGGAACGACCGGCTCGCCCTTCGTGGACTACCTGGTGGCCGACGGCGTCGTGGCGCCCGCCGGCGGCGAGGCGAACTTCACCGAGC
>DATBEA010000096.1:0-4355 GCA_036276215.1 Usitatibacter sp. | reverse complement strand
GCGCGAGGTCGATCCCCGTCGGGACCGAGACGACGCGGCGGGGATCCACGCCCGTCTGCGCGATCACCTGCTCGCGAAGCCGCTCGCCCGTGGTCACGATGCGCGACGCGGCCTTCTGGTAGAGCCAGCGGGTCGCGCGATTGTCGGGAAGCGATGCCGAGATGTGGCGCGTGCGCACCATGGCGGGCGCGGAGGGCAGGCTCGCGCGCGCGACGGCGGTGAGCCACGTGTCGGTGGAGCTGTGGGAATTCACGACGTCGAAGCGGTGGCGCGCGAGGAGCGAGCGCAACGCGAGCACGCCGCGCGCGCCCTTGCGCGCGATGGGCAGCGCCCTGGCGCGCACGCCGAAGCGCGGGGCCTCGGCGAGGATGCGCGATTGCGCGGGCGCCACGAGCGTGACTTCATGCCCGCGCTCGGCCACGCCGCGCGCTTCGGTGAGCACGCGGATCTCCTGGCCGCCCCAGCCCAGCGACGATTCGGTGTGCAGGATGGAAAGGCTCATGCGCCGGCGAACTGCAGCCGGTGCAGGCCGGCGTACATTCCTCCCGCCGAGACCAGCGCGCCGTGCGGCCCGGACTCGACGATGCGCCCCGCGGCGAGCACGACGATGCGGTCGGCCTTCTCGACGGTGGAGAGCCGATGCGCGATCACGATCGTGGTGCGCCCGCGCATGAGGGCCTCGAGCGCGCCCTGCACGGCGCGCTCGCTCTCGGTGTCGAGCGCGGAGGTCGCCTCGTCCAGGAGCAGGATCGGCGCGTCCTTCAGGATCGCGCGCGCGATGGCGATGCGCTGGCGCTGGCCGCCCGAGAGCTTGGCGCCGTTCTCGCCGATCTGCGTGGCGAGTCCCTGGGGAAGGCCGCGGATGAACTCCATCGCGTGGGCCGCCTCGGCCGCGGCCTCGATCTTCGCCTCGGAAACTTCGCTTGCACGTCCGTAAGCGATGTTCGCGGCGACGGTGTCGTTGAAGAGCACCACGTTCTGCGAGACGAGCGCCACCTGGCGGCGAAGGCTCTCCAGCGTGAGCGCCTCGAGGTCGTGGTCATCCAGCGTGACCCGTCCCGACTGCGGATGGTAGAAGCGGGGCAGCAGGTGGATCAGGCTCGACTTGCCGCCGCCCGAGGGGCCCACGAGGGCCACGGTCTCGCCGGGCGCCACGCTGAGCGAGATATCGTCCAGCGCGGGGCGAGAGCCTCCCTTGTACGAGAGCGTCACGTGCTCGAAGCGGATCGCGCCGCGCGCGCGCCCGAGGTCCACGGTGCCGCGGTCCTCCTCGGCCGGCTCGTCGATCACGGCGAACACGCTCTCGCACGCGGCAAGGCCTTTCTGGAGCCACTCGTTGATGCCGGTGAGGCGCTTCAGGGGCTGCAGGAGGAGCCCCGTCGCGGCGATGAACTCGAGGAAGTGGCCCACGTCGGTGGTGCCCGAGAACGCCTGCTCGGCGGCGAAGTAGATGATCGCCGCGATCGCGCACGCGACGAAGAGCTGCGTGACGGGCACCGTGCCCGCGGCCGCGACCGCCTGCTTCATGTTGAAGCGGCGGATGCGCTGGCTCGCCTTCTCGAAGCGCTCGCTCTCGTAGGCCTGCCCGCCGAAGACGCGCACCACGCGCTGGTTGGCGATGGACTCGTCGAGCACCTCCGCGATGCCGCCCATGGCGCGCTGCGTCTCGCGGCTCATGGTGCGAAGCCGCTTGCTGAACTGGCGAACCACCACGGCGATGGGCGGGATCACCACGAACGTGATGAGCGTGAGCTTCCAGTTCGACCAGAGCAGGATCGCGAGCAGCGCCGCCACGGTGACCGAATCGCGCACCAGCACCGTGAGCACGCTCGTCGAGGCGGCCGCGAGGTTGCCCACGTCGTTGGTGAACCTGGTGACGAGCGATGCCGTCGCGATGTCGTCGAAGTACCCCGGCGGCAGGCGCAGCACCTTGGCGAACATGGCGCGGCGCAGGTCGAGGATCACTTTCTGCGCGACCCATTGCGTGGAGTATCCGGAGCCGAAGCTCGCGAGGCCGCTCACGACGAACACGACCACGAGGCCGAGCGGCAGCAGGATGGCGAGGGTGGCGTTGTGCTCGACGAAGAGCTCCTTCACCATGGGATTCAGGAGCTTCACGAGCGCGGCGTCGGCCAGGCCGCCCACGATCATCGCCGCCACGCCCGCGCCGAGCATGCCGCGGTACGGCCAAACGTTGCGCAGCAGGCGCAGGTAGAGCTCGCGGCTCGTCGCGGCGGGAGCGGTCATGCCGCCATTATCGACGAATGAGGCGCGCATAGAGCGCGGCGTAGCGTTGCGCCATGGCCGCCGGCGTGAGGGCGGCCACGGCCTCCCGCGCCGCCTCGCCCATGCGCCGCGCCACCGGCGGCTCGAGGCGGGCGAGCGCGTGGGCGATCGAATCCACGTCCAGCGCATCGCACACGAAGCCGCTCTCGCCTTCGCGCAGCAGCTCCGCCACCCCGCAGCGCGTGCTCGTGACCACGGGCAGGCCGCTCGCGAGCGCTTCCAGCGCGGCGTTGGGGAAGGGATCGTAGAGCGAGGCGAGCACGAACGCGTCGGCCGCGCCGTGGTAGGCGCGCACGTCGGAGACCGAGCCCACGAAACGCACCCGTTCGGCCAAGCCCAGGCGCCTGGCCATTTCGAGGTAGGCGGCGCCGCGCTTGTCGCGGCCGGCGACGATGGCCCAGGGCTTGCCCGGCGCGCGCGAAAGCGCGGCGAGGAGCGCCGCGACGCCCTTCCTCTCGAAGCCCGAGCCCACGTGCAGGAACACCGTGGCCTCGCGGGGAATGCCGAGCTGTTGGCGCACGGCATCGCGCAGCCCCAGGCGCGCCGCCGGGTTGAAGTGCTCGGCGTCGACCGCATTGCGGATGAGCTCGAGCTTCTCGGGCGGCGTGGCGAACCGCGCGGCGATCTCGCGCCTCACCATCTCCGAGTTGCAGATCACGGCGGCCAGGCGCGAAGAGGTGAAGAGGCGGCGCTCGGCGGCGAGCAGGTAGCGATGGTGCGGCGAAAGCCGCGTGGCGAGCGCGGCCGCGGGCGACTGCACGCGAGAGCGCTGGGCGAGCCATTCCGCGTGCACGCCGTCGCCCGCGCGGTAGACGTCGCAGCAGGCGATGCGCTCGTGCGACTGCACGAGGTCGAAGTGGCGGCGAGACAGCTCCCGGCAGGCGGCCGAGGCGAACGACGCATCGCGCCACAGGCTTCCCACGTGGAACGGATCGACGATGATCGCCTCGCCGTGGGCGCCGGGCCACTGGCGCGAGACGATGGTCACGTCCACGCCCTGCGCCTGGAGGGCCGCCATCGCCGCCTGCACGAAGCGCTCGGCGCCGCCGGCCGGGTCGTAACGCGCGCGCACCAACGCTACGCGGGGCGAGAGCGCCGTCCGCGCGGCGGGCGTGCTCACGCGAGCGACAAGAGCTCGTTGGCCGCGGCGAGCACCGGTTCCACCGGAAGCAGCGTGAGGCATTCGCTCACCTTGCCGCCGCCGCAGCCGTCGTTGCCGCACGGGCGGCATGGATGGTCGCTGTGCACCACGCGGTGCGCGACCCGCCACGGCCCCCATTCCTTGTCGCCGCTCGGGCCGAAGAGCGCGACCACGGGAGTGCCCATGGCCGCGGCGATGTGCATCGGCGCCGAATCCACGCCGATGAAGAGCCGCGCGCGCGCCGTGAGGGCCGCGAGCTCGCGAAGCGAGAGCTGCCCGGCGAGGTCCACCACGGGCACGCGGGCAAGCCCGAGGATGCGGTCGAGCATCGCGCGCTCGCGCGGGTCGGGCGCGCCCGTGACCACGATGCGATGGCCGTCCGCCGCGAGCGCGGCCAGGAGCTGCCCGTTCTTCTCGTCGCTCCACGCCTTGAAGAGCCAGCGCGACGTGGGATGCACGTGGATGAAGGGGGCCGATCCGAGGGACGCGGCCTCGAGGAGTCCCGCAACGCGCGCGGCCGCCGCGTCGCCCGGCACCAGCACCAGCGGCTTCTGGGCTTCGTCGGGATAGACGCCGATGCGGCGCAGCGCATCGAGGTTCGCCTCCACCGCGTGCCGCGGCGTGTGCCGCGGGAGCGGATACAGGTGCGTGAAGCTGCGGCGCCACATCCGCCCCTCGCGGGCCGGGGCCACCGAAGAGCGCGGCCGCAGCGTCTGCGCGAGCCACGCGCCGCGCCAATGGTCCGTGAGGTGCACGAGGAGGTCGTAGTTGCGCCCGCGAAGCGTGTTCCAGAGGGAAAGCTAGTGGCGGCCCTGCGCCAGGGCCCCCGCGCGCTTCCACGAGCGGTCCACGGCGTGCAGGCGCGAGATCGCGGGGTGGCCTTCGAGCATGTCGCGCGTGTCCGCATACACGAGCGCATCCACCTCCA
>DATBEA010000095.1:0-3972 GCA_036276215.1 Usitatibacter sp. | reverse complement strand
GAGCGACGGGGGCCCGGACTTCGACGACAGGACGAACACGACGCTGGAGTCCTATTCGGTCTCCAGCCGCAATCGCCTGGGTGAACGATGGACCTCGACGCTCACCGCGGGCGAGGGCCGGGACGATTCGATCTCCATCTCCTCGTTCGGCGAATCGCCCTTCGAGACGCGCCAACGCCAGTACGCGTGGCAGAACGACCTCACGCTTCCCGCGGGGCTCGTCTCGCTGGTGCTCGAGCGGCGCGAGGAGAAGCTCGCCACCACCAACGACTTTGCCGTCACCACGCGCGACACCGATTCGGTCGGCGCCATCTACCAGCTCCAGCAGGGCCCCTGGTCGCTGCAGGCGAACCTTCGGCGCGACGATTCGAGCCAATACGATGCGCAGACGACCGGCGGCATCGCCGGCGGGTACAAGGCGGGCGACTGGCGCTTCACCGCGGGGTACAGCACGGGATTCAGGCCGCCGTCCTTCAACGACCTCTACTTTCCCGGCTTCTCCAACCCGAACCTCCTGCCCGAAAAGGCGAGGAACGCGGAAGTGGGCGCGTATTGGACGCACGCGATGGCAGCCTCGCGGATCGAAGCGAGGGCGGTCGCCTATCGCAATCGCGTGGAGGACCTCATCGTCTTCGGTTGCGACGCGGACTTCAACTGCCGGCCCGACAACGTGGATCGCGCGACGCTCCAGGGCGTCACTCTCGGCCTCGACGCGTTCTTCGGCGCTACCCGTGTCGCCGCGTCCGTCGATATCCAGCGGCCCGAGGACGAGGCGACGGGCAATCTCCTGCCGCGGCGCGCGCGCCGCCATGGTGCCGTGCAGGCGAGCCATGCCTGGGGGCCCGTGCGAGTCTCCGCGGAAGTCGTCGCCTCAAGCTATCGCTTCGACGACGCCGCGAACACCGTGCGCATGGGCGGCTACGCCGTCTTCAACGCGACGGCCGACTGGCAGGTTTCCCGTTCGTGGGCGCTATATGTCCGCGGCAACAACCTCTTCGACCGGGACTACCAGCTCGCCGCCGATTATTCGACCGGCGGTGCATCCGTGATCGCGGGGGTGCGCGCCTCGTTCTGACCGGAGGTGCCTTCGCGCGCGGATGACTCGTGCCGGCCTACTTCAGCCACTCGGCGATGTCGCTCGCCCCCAGCTTGAACGTCGGATCCTTCGGCAGGTTCTCGGCGTTGAGGTTGTCCTGCACGCCCAGGAACACGCCCGCCAGCATGAAGGAGAGCTTGGCCAGGTTCTCCGCGCTAACCGTGGTCTTCACCGCGCCCTCGGCGAGGGTGACGTTGCGCGCCATGAGCTCCACGTAGAGCTTCTCGGCAAGGTCCTTCGTTTCCAGCCTGAACTTGCTCATGTGGAGGCTCCGGGGAAGAAACCCCATTGGAACACGTTCAGAGCGTCGCGAACATCGCCACCACGGCGGCGAACATCACGAATGTCGCGAGCCAGCCCAGCGCGGAGAGCCGGCGCGAGACCGGGAAGCCGCCCATCACCTTCGGGTTCGCGGCGAGCAGCATCATCACCGCCATGATGGGCACGGCGATCACGCCGTTCACGATCGCGGCCCACACCAACGCCTTGATGGGATCGATGGCGGTGAAGTCGATGATCATGCCGATCAGGGTCGCCGCGGCGAGGATCGCGTAGAAGCCGCGCGCCTCGAGGAGCGACAGGCCCAGCCCGATGGGCCAGCGGCGCGACTCGGCGACCGCATAGGCCGCGGAGCCGGCGAGCACCGGCACCGCGAGGAGGCCCGTGCCGATGATGCCCGCCGTGAAGAGCGCGAAGGCGAAGTTGCCCGCGACGGGACGCAGCGCCGCGGCCGCCTGCTCGGCGGTCTCGATCGTCGTCGCGCCATGCACGTGCAGCGTGGCGGCCGTGGTGAGCATGATGCAGAAGGCCACGAGGTTCGAGAAGATCATCCCGATCCAGGTGTCGAAGCGGATGCGCTCGATGTGCTCGTCGGCCTGGTCGGGGGCGTCGCGCAGCGGCTCGTGGCCCGGCGTGGCGCGCTGCTCCTCCACCTCCTGGGAGGCCTGCCAGAAGAAGAGGTAGGGGCTGATGGTGGTTCCCAGCACCGCCACCAGCGTCGAGATGTACTCGGCCTTGAACTCGACCTTTGGAAACAGCGCTCCCACGCCCGCCTCGAACCAGGGCACGTGCACCACGAGCACCGTGCCCACGTAGCCCAGGAGGGCGAGCGTGAGCCACTTGAGGATCGGCGCGTAGCGCGGGAACGGGATGAAGATCTGCAGCGTGAGCGACAGGAGCGCGAAGAACACCACGTAGATCTCGGAGGAGCCGCCGATGAGAAGCTGCAGCGCGTTGCCCATGGCGCCCAGGTCGGCCGCGATGTTCACGGTGTTCGCGAAAAGGAGCAGCGCCACCATCGAGTGCAGCAGCCACGGCGGGTAGTGGTCGCGGATGTTGGCGGCGATGCCGTGTCCCGTCACCCGCCCGATGCGCGCCGAGACGATCTGGATGCCCACCATGAGCGGCAGGGTGAGGAAGACCGACCACAGGAGGCCGTAGCCGTACTGGGCGCCCGCCTGCGAGTAGGTCGCGATGCCGCTGGGATCGTCGTCGGCCGCGCCCGTGATGAGGCCGGGGCCCAGGCGCTTCAGGAGCGGAATCTTGGGAGCGGGCCGCTCCATCGGGTATTTCATACCGGGCCGATGGTAGCGGAAAGAACTTTCGGTTGTCTTACACGCGACGGGTTTTTTTCCCGTGTAAAGTCGGGGGACCCAATCGACGTCGGGGAGGCGTCGTGAGAAAGGTGCTCTTCATCTTCAGCGTGCTCACCGACGGGGACGTCGAGTGGCTCGCGCACGCCGGCGAGCGCGTCCACGCCGATCCCGGGATGATCCTGATCCCGCTGGGCTCGCGCGTGGAATACCTCTACTTCGTGCTGGAGGGGCGGCTCGCCATCAAGACCAAGTCGGGCGATCCCATCGCCTACCTCGAGTCGGGCGAGATCATCGGCGAGATGTCGCTCGTGGATCCGGCGCCCACCACCGTCTCGGTGGAAGTCGCCGCCGACGCCACGATGCTTCGCATCCCGGACGCGGTGGTGCGCGAGAAGCTCGCTTCCGACCCCCCGTTCGCGGCGCGATTCTACCGGGCCCTCTGCGTCTTCCTCGCCGATCGCATGCGGCATACCACGCAACGCATGGGCTACGGCTCGGCGACCGACGACGCGCACGCGAAGGACGAGCTGAACGAGGACCTGCTCGACACCGTCCACCTCGCAGGCGCCCGCTTCGATCGGATGCTCAAGCGCCTGGCGGGCTAGATGGCCGACGAAGCCCTCTTCCGCAAGGCGGCGCTCGATCGCCTGGCCTCGCCCGAGAGGCTGGACGAGCGCCTGAGGCTGCCCGCCTACCCGCGCGGGCTCCTCGCCGCGCTCGCAGCGCTCCTCGCGGCGGTTGCAGGGTTCGCCATATGGCTGCTCGCGACGCGCTGAGCGCGACCGCCGCGCTGCCCGAGACGGGCCGCCGGCGCACGCCCACCATCCTGCAGCTGGAGAGCGTGGAGTGCGGCGCGGCCGCGCTCTCGATGATCCTCGCCTACCACGGCCGCTACGTCCCGCTCGAGCAGATGCGCGTCGATTGCGGCGTCTCGCGCGACGGCAGCAAGGCGGGCGGGTTGCTGCGCGCCGCGCGCGCGCACGGGATGGTGGCTCGCGGCTTCAAGAAGGAGCCGCGCGAGCTGGCCAGCCTTCCCTTGCCGGCGATCGTCTTCTGGAACTTCAACCACTTCGTGGTGCTCGAGGGCTTCGAGCGTGGCCGTGCGTGGCTGAACGATCCCGCGCGCGGCCGGCGCAGCGTGGACGCCGCCGAGTTCGACCAGGCCTTCACGGGCGTGGTGCTCACCTTCGAGCCCGGCCCGGACTTCGAGCGCGGCGGCGAGCGCCCGTCGGTGGCGCGATCGCTTCGCGAGTACCTCGCGGGCTTCCGCCTCGCGGTGGC
>DATBEA010000094.1:0-2018 GCA_036276215.1 Usitatibacter sp. | reverse complement strand
CGCGCGTGCGATTCTTCTCCACGTCGGGACCGGGCCTGTCCACCCAGTCGGGCTTGCCCCAGAGCGTGCCTTCCCAGTCGCTCGTCTGGCGCAGCATGTCGTCCCAGGTGATGGTCCGGTCGCGCGGCGTGGGAAAGAGGTCGAACAGCTCGCCCTTCGGATACGGCTGCACCGGGGGCACGTAGGGCGCGACGGGATCGTCGACCCGGATCATGCCGCGGTCGGACGCGACGCCGATCACCGACGAGAGGAAGCTCTTCGTCACGCTGTGGGCCATGTCCACGCGGTCCGGCTCGCCCCACTCCGCGACGATGTAGCCGTCCTTCACGATCACGCCGGTCATGTCGCCGCGCGCCCTCATCGGGCCCACGATCTCGGCCATCGGCTCGCGCGCCCCGAAGCTCGTGCGCTGGTCCTCGGCCATGTCGCGCGGCCGCTTGCTCTCGGCGGAAACCGCGAAGTCGATCGCGGCCTGGAGCTTCGCGGGGTCGAAGCCCGCCTCCGCGGGCGGCATGTGCTGCCAGGTGCGTCCCGGGACGTGGCCGGACGGGGCGCGCACGTCTGCCGCGGCGAGCGCGGGGATGATGACAAGGAGTGCGAGGACGCGCGAGCGAACGAGGGCCATTTCCCAATCCCGGTAAGATATCGAGGCCGCCATCCTACCAACCCGGGTCGTCCTCCATGATCGAATCCGCCGTTCGCGAGCGCTCCGATGCGCTCGTCCGCACGCTACTGGAATCGGTGCGCATCGCGTCGGTGAGCCTCACGGGCGAGGGCATCGCGGACCAGGTGGGGTTCCTGGTGAAGCGCCTCGCGGACTGGGGTTTCGCGGCCGAGGTGCATCAAACGACGAGCCACCCGATCATCTACGCCGAGGCGGGGCCGGCGAACGCGAAATTCACGTGGCTCCTCTACGGCCACTACGATGTCTATCCCGCCGACGAGAAGCAGGAAGGCTGGCGCACCCGCCCCTTCGAGCCGGTGGTCGAAGGCGACCGCGTCTGGGGCCGCGGCACGGGCGACAACAAGGGGCAGCACCTCGCGATGCTGGGCGCCATCGGGCTCTGGCGCGAGCTGCACGGGGAGCTCCCGATCCGCGTGAAGGTGATCCTCGAGGGCGACGAGGAAACCGGGAGCGTTCCGCTGCCGAAGTTCATCGAGGCGAACCGCGAGCGGCTGAAGGCCGACGTCTGCGTGTATTCCGACGGCCCGATGTTTCCCAACGACCAGCCGGTCCTCCTCATGGGCGTGCGCGGCAACCTGGGGCTGGAATTCACCGCGAAGGGCGCCAAGCGCAACCTGCACTCGGGCAACTTCGGCGGCGTGGCGCCCAATCCGACGCTGGACTTGATCCACCTGCTGGCCGAGATGGTGGACCGCGAGGGAAGGCTCACGGTGCCGGGCGCGGGATACGCGGACGTGAAGGTCGCGCCCGCGGACCTGGCCGCCGTGCGCGAGCTTGCCGTGGACCACGCGGAGTTTCGCGAGAGCGTGGGGGTGGAGGCCACGACCGGCGCCGACGATGCGCTCTTCCACGAGCGGCTCATGCTGCGGCCCGCGTTCAACGTCTCCGGCTTCTCCTCCGGGTACACGGGCGCGGGGCAGAAGACCATCATCTACAAGGAAGCGATCGCCAAGGCGGACGTGCGCCTCGCGGGCGGCCAGGATCCGGACGCGGTGCTCGCGGCGATCCGCAAGTTCGCGCACGATCGCGGCTATCACGGGATCGGGATCGCGAGCCTCAAGGCCACGCCCGCTTCGCGCACGGCGCTCGACCACCCGATGGTCGCGCCCGTGAAGGCCGCGGTCGAAAAAGGATTCGGCAAGAAGGTGCTGGTGGTCCCGTCCCTGGGCGGCACCACGCCCGACTTCGTGTTCACGCGGCTCCTGGGCTTGCCCTCCATCGTGGTGCCGCTCGCACCCTACGACGAGAACAACCACGCGCCCAACGAGTCGACGAAGGTGTCGCTCTACCTGTCCGGGATTCGTTCCGGCCTGCATCTCCTGGAGGCTTTCGG
>DATBEA010000093.1:0-8837 GCA_036276215.1 Usitatibacter sp. | reverse complement strand
CGCCGCCGCCCACCGCACCCGAGCGCAGCGCCGCCAGCGCCTGCCTCACGAGCGCGGCGTGCACGTGCGTATCGGCATCCACGAACACCAGGAACTCGCCCAGCGAAGCCCGGGCGCCCGCGTTGCGCGTGCCGGCGATCTGGCGCTTCGCCACGTCGACCACCCGCGCACCCGCCCGTCCTGCGATGGCGGACGTGGCATCGGTCGAGGAATCGTTCGCGACCACGATCTCGTAGAGCTCTCCCGCCTCCCGCGCCGCGGCGTGGATGGATTCGAGAGTCGCGGCGAGATAAGCCTCCTCGTTGTACGCCGGGACCACGAAGGAGATCAGGCGGGCACCTTCTCGTTCTCGATGTGGTCGCGCACGATGGACTCGAAATCCGAATCGGCCTTGAAGCCCATGGCGTCGGCGCGCTCGGTCCGGAAGCGCACGGGCCAGGTCTTCACGATGCCCTGGATGCGCGCGTCGGGAACGAACTTCACGCGTGCGAGCGCCTCGCGCCCGGCCACGCGTCCCATCGCGTCGATCATCTCGCGCACGGTGAGCGTGATGCCCGGCAGGTTCACCACGCGCGTCGAGGGCCATGCGCTTGCCGGAAGGTCGTGCGCATGGATGAAGGCCTCCACGACTCGCCGCGGCGAAAGGATCCACACGCCGGTGGAATCCGGCACGGGGCAAGCGCTTTCCACGCCGGCCAACGGCTCGCGGATGATGCCGCTCGCGAACGACGAGGCCGCGAGGTTCGCCTTCCCGGGACGCACCACGACGGTGGGGAGCCGCAGCGACCTCCCGTCGATGAAGCCCTTGCGCGTGTAGTCGGCCACGAGGTATTCGCCGATCACCTTCTGCGTCCCGTAGGAGGTCTGCGGCGCCGGCGTGGTCGAATCGTCGAGGACCTCGGGCAGGACGCCGCCGAAGGCCGCGACGGAGCTCGCATAGACCACGCGCGGCGGCCTGGCGAGGCGGCGGGCGGCCTCGAGCAGCGCGTGCGTGCCGTCCATGTTCACGTGGTAGCCCAGGTCGAAATCCGCTTCGGCGCCTCCGCTCACCACCGCCGCCAAATGGTAGATCGCGTCGGTGTCGGGGCCCAGGGCCGTCTCGATCACGGCGCGCGAGGCGACATCGCCCGCGACGCACTTGAAATCGCGCTCCAGCCCCGGCGCAAATGCCATGTCGACGAGCGTGATGCGCGCCGAGGTGTCGCTCGATCGCAGCGCCCGCGCAAGCCGCGAGCCGATGAAGCCGCCGCCGCCGGTGATGAGGATCTTCATGTCGAGGCCTCCTAGTCGGGCCGGAAGCGCAGGCCGTTGAGCAGCATGTTGGTGGTCTTCACGTCTCCCAGCGCCTCGTCGCTCACGCGCTGGAACATCGCGTGGCGCGCCGTGCGCAGCAGCTTGATCAGCTCCTCGCGGGGGATCGTCGAGTTGAAGATCGCCTTGGGCGCCAGCGCCTGGGCGGGGCGCGCGTGGGCGGGCATGTCCGCGAGCTGCTTGCGAAGCTGCGCGTCCGGGATGCGCTCCGGGCCCGGCGAGCGCGCGAAGAGGCCCTTGAACCACTCGTAGTTGGCTGCCTCGACACGCGGCTTGCTCACCGAGTAGAACTGGGCCGCCTGGGGCTCGAGCTTCTGCGGGTCCACGCGCAGCATGATCTCGCGCCCCTCGGGGCCGCCCGATTGCATGAGGAAGGCCGTGGCGCGCGCGAAGCTCTCGTAGTCGTGCCGCTCGTCGAGCGCCTCGCGGATCGCGCCGTTGCTCGCCGGCGTGCCGATCCAGATCAGCACCTCGATCGCGCGATTGCCCCATTTCGCGTCTTTCACGATGGGGGCCAGGTGCTGCTCGGCCCCTTCGCCATAGACGCCGTAGAGGAACACCGAGGAGAGCGTCGCATCGAGCGTGAGGTTGTCGGGCGGGATCACGACCTGCGTGTCGTTCTCGAGGAAGGCGCGGTCGATGTAGTCCAGCACGCGAGGGTTGTGGTCCGCGGCCACCGAGAGGGTGTAGTAGAAGAGCTGCTGCTGGTTCTGGCGCACGACGGGTGCGGCCGGATCGATCGCGAGCAGCCCCGCCACGCCCGCTTCCTTGCCTGCCGCCGAGCCGTGCGTGTAGAGGTAGTAGCCGACGTCCAGGAGGACCATCGGGCTCGGGTCGGGCTTGCGGGTCTCGGCCACGAGGGTGGCCCGCAGCGCGGGCAGCGCCCGCGCCGGATGCGCGTCGAAATAGCGCCACGCCTCGTCCATCTGCTTGTTGTATTCGGCGCGGCGCGCCGCGTCGGGCTGCATGGCGCGCAGCGCCTCCACGCGCCGCGCGAGCTCGCGGTCGACCGCGTCCTCGGCCGCCGCCGGGATCGCGAAAAGGATTGCCAGCACGGCGCCCGAGAGCGCCGCAAGGATTCGATGCATGTGCCTACTCCGAAGCGACGATGAGGTTGCGCCCGGCGCCCTTCGCCGCGTAGAGCCGCCGGTCGGCCGTCGAGAACAACGCGTCCCAGTCGGCCCCTTCGTCAGGATACAGCGCGACGCCGCCGCTGGCGCTGATCCGCACGGCCTCGCCCCCGGCGCGCAGCTCCACGCCGGCCACCGCCTCGCGCATGCGCTCCGCGGCCTGGGCCGCGCCCTCGATCGACTGGCAGGAGGCGAGCACCACCAGGAACTCCTCCCCGCCGATGCGCGCGAGCACGTCCTCGTTGCGCTTGGCCGAGGTGAACGCCGCGGCCGCCGCCTTCAGCATCTCGTCGCCCACCGCGTGGCCCTTGCTGTCGTTCACCCGCTTGAAGTGGTCGAGGTCCAGCAGCGCGATGGCGAGCTTCTCCTTGCGCCGCGCCGCGCGCGCCACCTCCTCCTGGAATCGGGCGAGGATCGCGCGGCGGTTGGGCAGCCCCGTCACCTCGTCGGTGTGCGCGACGCGCGAGAGCTCGGCCTGCATGAGCCGCACGTCGATCCAGAAGAGGGCCAGGGTCGCGCCCACGCCGGTGACCATCTGGGCGATCGCGAAGAACGAGACGATCGCGTCGATGCGCTCGAGGTCATTCGTTCCCTGCATGGCCGAGTACATCGCCGCGATGCGCATCACCCAGGTCGCTACCGCCACGACCATGATCGCGGCGAGGAACTGGTTCGCCGGCGCCGATTCGCGCGGCCCCTCGCGCAGGACCACGAACGCGGCGAGAAGGAACATCACCACGGCCATCACCGACGGCGCGGTCAGGTTCACCATGGCGCCCGGGGCGTAGCCCAGGTTGTTCCACGCGAGCACCGCGACGGTGGCCGCGACACCCGCCGAGATCCAGCCGAAGTGAAGGCGCATGCGCGTATGCGCGAGCACGCCGATCGCGCAGAGCACCGGGGCGGCGGTGATGAGCCCGTTGCCCACGGTGAGCGCGATGCTGCGCGCGCCCAGCCCCGCCATCAGCGTGACGACGAGGCCCAGCGCGTAGAGGAGGAGGCCCGCCCCCCACCAGCGCAGCGCCTGCGAGCGGTGCTCGCCGCGGCCGATGACGAGTGCCAGGCCGCCCAGCAGCACGTGCAGGACGAGCAGCGCGAGGACCAGGGTCTGGGCGCGGGACACGCGCCCAGCTTATCGCATGGCGATCGCCTGCGTGAGCCCGGGCACCGCTTCCGCGCCCTCCGGCACCACGATGTGCGCGCCCGGGAAGCTCGTCATCGGCTCGGCGCGGCCGCCCAGGCACTTGGAAAGGAACGCTTCCGAGATCGCATAGAAGGAGATCCGGTTCTCGGGACGCGCGAAGCCGTGGCCCTCGTCGTCGTACACGACGTAGGTCACGGGGATCTTCTTCTCGACCATGGCGTGCACGATCGAGTCGGACTCCTTGCGGGTCACGCGCGGATCGTTGGCGCCCTGGGCGATGAGCAGCGGGCGCTGGATCCGGTCCATTCGCGTGATGGGCGAGGCCGCCATCAGGCGCTCGCGATCCTCGGGTTTCTCGGGATTGCCCACGCGGCGGTACCAGCTGCCTTCCATGAAGGGCTTCCAGTACTCGGGGAAGCTCTGGATCAGGGTCACGAGGTTCGACGGGCCCACGATGTCCACGCCGCACGCGAACGTGGTCGGCGTGAAGGTCATGCCGACCAGCGTGGCGTAGCCGCCATAGGAGCCGCCGTAGATCGCGACCTTGTCGGCGGTGGTGATGCCGTTGTCCACCGCCCATTTCACGGCGTCGATGAGGTCGTCGTGCATCTTGCCCGAGAACTGGTGGTTGGCCGCCTCGACGAACGCCTTGCCGAACCCGGTCGAGCCCCGGTAATTCACCTGCAGCACCGCGTAGCCGCGGTTGGCCATCCACTGCGCCTCGGAGTTGTAGCCGAACTTGTCCTGGTACCAGGGGCCGCCGTGCACGTCGAGGATCATCGGCAGCGGCTTCCTGGGCCGCATGCCGTCGGCGCTTCCCACGGGAAGCGAGAGCATGGCGACCAGGGTGAGGCCGTCGCGAGCCTTGATCTCGACCCCGTACATGGGCGCGAGCGGCTTTCCGTCCAGGTCGGGGCGCGTCACGAAGAGCTTGTCGAGCTTCTTCGCCTTGCGGTCGTAGAGGTAATAGGTGATGGGCCGGGTCACCTCGTCGGCGTAGATGACCCAATGCCGGTCCGCGTTGTCGCGGCTCACGACGGTCCACTGGCCCTTCACGAGCCCGTTCAACGCCGCGATGTCGGACTTCACGGCATCGCCCACGGGAAACCACTCGTTCTTGAGGTAGTTCACCGAGTACGCCTCGGGCACGAGGGTGACCGGGTTCTGCATCACCGCGGCCACGTCGGCCTTGGCGCTCTCGCCCAGCACCTGTTCCTTGCCGCTCGCGGCGTCGAGGGCCACCAGCGCCGCCTTGTCTCGGCCGCGGCTGTCGATCGCGTAGACGGTCTTGCCGTCGGCGCTGAGGCCCACCGCCTGGGTCGTGATGGAATCCTCGGCGGGAACCGTCGCGAAGGGCTCGGTCCTGCCCGCGTCGAAGCGCAGGATCTCGGAGGCCCCGCCCGGCTTCTCGCGCTGCGCGAAGCGAACCGTGAGGCTGTCGTCGGCCATGAACCCGGCGAATTCGTGGTTCTCGTAGACGAGCTTGAGCGCGCCGGTCGAGGTGTTCAGCCGGTAGACGTCGTGGAATTTCGGGTCGCGGTTGTTCAGGCCGATGAGGACCTCGTTGCGATGCTTGCGGCTGTCGCCGAGGAAATTCACCTGCGTCTTCGCGAAGGGCGTGAAGTTCTTCACCTCGCCGCCTTCGGGCGAGACGCCGTAGAGCAGGTAGTTCTCGTCGCCGCCATGGTCGTTCACGAAGAGGATCATGCGGCTGTCCTGCGTCCAGAAGTGCTGGCGGATCGGCCGGACCTTCTCGCTCGTGAGCGCGCGGGCCTTCGCCGGGTCGCCGGCGGGCGCCACCCAGACGTTCAGCACGCCGTCGCGCGGCGCGATCCAGGAAATCCACTTGCCGTCGGGACTCACCAGGCCCTGGGCCTTGGTGGGGTTGCCGAAGATGGAAGCACGGGCAATCAGCGGGACATCGGGACCCTGCGCGAGCGCGGCGGTGGCGGCGATCGACGCGGCTGCGGCCAGGGTGGCGGCCGCGAGGTGGGCGACTTTCATTTTTCTCTCCTTCAGAGTGCTGCGACGCACATGATCTCGACCTTGTAGGCCGGGTTGGCGAGCTTCGCCTCGATCGTGGCCCGCGCCGGCGTCTGGCCCGGCACGACCCACTTCTCCCACGCCACGTTCATGCCCGCGAAGTCCGCCATGTCCGGCAGGAAGATCTGCGCGGAGAGCAGCTTCGTCTTGTCGCTGCCCACCTGCGCGAGGAGCTTGTCGATCTTCGCGAGCACCTCCGCCGTCTGGCCGGTGATGTCCTTGGTCGTGTCGTCGGGCACCTCCCCGGCCAGGTACACCGTGTTGCCGTGGACGACGATCTCGGAGAGCCGCTTTCCGACGTTGTGGCGCTGGATGGTCATTGGACGTCCTTTCCCGGGAATCCGGATTCAGCCGCGTCCACGGCGTGGGCGCGGGCCTTGAAGCCGCAAGCCTGCAGGGCCGTGACGATCTGGTCCACATGCTCGCGGTTGCGGGTCTTGAGGACCAGGTCGAGCTCGGCGTTCTGCACGGCGAGCGAGGTGAAGGTGCGCTGGTGGTGCACCTGGTCGATGTTGGCGTTCTGGTCGGCGAGGCAGGCGGTCACGCGGGCGAGCGACCCCGGCAGGTCGCGCACCTCGACGATCACGCGCGCGAGCCGCCCGGAGCGCACCATGCCGCGCTCGATGATCCCGGCGAGCATGAGCGGGTCGATGTTGCCCCCGCCCAGGACGAGGCCCACCTTCCGGCCGGCGAACCTGCCGAGGTTGCGAAGCAGCGCCGCGAGCGGCGCGGCACCCGCGCCCTCGACCATGGTCTTCTCGATCTCGAGCATCATCACGATGGCTTCCTCGATGTCGCCCTCGTCCACGAGGAAGATCTCGCGCACGTTCTGCTCGATGATCGGCCGCGTGAGGGTGCCCGGCTCCTTCACGGCGATCCCCTCGGCGATGGTGGAAGCGGCGAACGTGGGCTCGGTCCCCTTCATCGCGTGGTACATCGCGGGAAAGCGCACCATCTCCACGCCGTAGACGTCGATCGTGGGCTTGAGGGCCTTGGCCGCGATGGAGATCCCCGAGATGAGGCCGCCCCCGCCGATCGCGACGATGAGGGCGTCCAGCCCGGGGGCCTCGGTGAGCATCTCCAGCCCGCACGTGCCCTGCCCCGCGATGATCTTCTCGTCGTTGTACGGGTGGACCATCGTGAGGCCGCGCTCGACCGCGGCCGCGAGCGCGAACTCCTTGGCCGCGTCGAAGTTGTCGCCCTCGAGGATCACTTCCGCGCCGAAGCGCTGCGTGTGCTCGACCTTCACGAAGGGCGTGAAGCGCGGCATCACGATCACCGCCGGGATGCCGAGCCGCGACGCGTGGTAGGCGACACCCTGCGCGTGGTTGCCCGCCGAGCAGGCGATCACGCCCTTCTTCCCCTGCGCGGCGTCCAGCGACGCGAGCTTGTTCAGCGCCCCGCGCTCCTTGAACGACGCCGTGAACTGGTGGTTCTCGAACTTGAGGAAGACCGTGGCGCCGGTGATCTCGGAGAGCGTGCGCGATTCGAGGAAGGGCGTCTGCACGACCTGGCCCTCGATCACCTTCGCCGCCGCCTGGATGTCTTTCAGCGCAACCATCTACGGGGTGGCTCCGCAGAAGCGGAAGTCCACGTCGGGCTTGCGCCCCGAGACGATGTCCGCGAGCGCCCGCCCCGACCCCGCGGCCATGGTCCAGCCGAGCGTGCCGTGGCCGGTGTTGAGGAAGAGATTGGGATAGCGCGTGCCCCCGATGAGCGGGACGTTGGAAGGCGTCGACGGGCGAAGGCCCGCCCAGTAGGTCGCTTTCGCGTAGTCGCCCGCGCCCGGGAACATCTCGGCCGCGCGCTTCGTGAGCGCCTCGCAGCGCACCGGGTTCAGGTCCGTCGAATAGCCCGAGAGCTCGGCGGTCCCCGCGATGCGCATGCGCTCTCCCAGGCGCGTGATCACGATCTTCGCGCCGTCGTCGGTGAGGCTCACGCGCGGCGCCTTCGAGGCGTCGAGGATCGGAACCGACGCCGAATAGCCCTTGGCGGGGTATACCGGCAGGTCCAGGCCGATGGGCCGCGTGAGGAGCGGCGAGTAGCTGCCCAGGGCGAGCACGTATTTGTCGGCCTTCATGGAAGCGCCCGCCACGCGCACGCCCTCGATACGGCCGCCCGCCACCTCCAGCGCGTCGATGGTCTTGCCGTACTCGAAGCGGCACCCCTTCGCCTGGGCCATCTCCGCCAGCCGCCGGGTGAAGAGGTACGCATCGCCCGACTCGTCGCTCGACGTGTACGTGGCGCCCACGATGCGCTCCCGCGAGGCCGCGAGCGCCGGCTCGATGCGCACCGCGTCGTCCACGCTTTCCACCTCGCGGTCGAGGCCGTACTTGCGCATGATGGAGGCGGACGCCACGGCGCGGTCGAATTCCGCGCGGTCGGTGTAGTAGTGCAGGATCCCCATCTCGAGCTCGTCGTAGGCGATCGCGGTCTCGGCGCGCAGCGCCTGGAGCGAGGCGCGGCTGTAGAGCGAGAGCTTCACGATCTCGCCGATGTTGGCCTGGGTACGCGACGGCAGGCACTCGGCGAGGAAGCGAAGGCCCCACGACCATTGATGCGGATCCATGCGCAGGCGAAAGAGCAGCGGCGCATCGTCCCGGGTGAGCCAGGTGAGGATCTTCAGCGGCGCGTCCGGGTTGGCCCAGGGCTCGGCGTGGCACACGGAGATCTGCCCGCCGTTGGCGAAAGAGGTCTCCAGCCCGGCCCCTTCGCGGCGGTCGATGATCGTCACTTCGTGGCCTTGCTTCGTGAGGTACCAGGCGGTGGAGGTGCCGATCACGCCGGCACCGAGGACGAGGACTTTCATGACGGGGACCGAAGGGAGAGGCGGATTATACTTTGCGGTCCATGAGACCGCGCCTCTATGCCGACCTCCTGGCCTTCGCCCGGGCGTCCTGCATCCACGCTGCGCGATCCGGCAGCGAGCTGCCGGTCCTGCCCTTCTACGTGAGGGAGCATGTTGTCGGATGGTTGCGCCCCTCGTTCGCCGACCCGCTGCGCCGCTGGCCCCATGTCTTCGAAATCTCGTCGGCCTATGTGCGCCTGGCCGTCCAGCCCGATACGCCGCAGGGACGCAGCGCCGCCCTCGAGGAGGTAGCGCGCGAATTGGCGCGTGACGGATTGCTGCGCGGCTGGCGCGACGAGAAGGTGAGCGTGGCGCCGCGCTACGGCGAGCCGGAGCTCTTCCGCGTCGAGCGCTGCGCCTC
>DATBEA010000092.1:0-5670 GCA_036276215.1 Usitatibacter sp. | reverse complement strand
CCCGTGCTCATCTTCGGCGCGGGCGCGGCCCAGGCCGAGGCGGCCGGGCTCTCGCCGCAAGCGGCGCTCTCGCTCCTCGGCGCGGGGCTCATCATCGCGGCGGTGGCCGTGCCGCCCGCCGTGTGCGCTGCAATCCGCATCGCGCTCGACTGACATGAACTGGTTCTATCTCTCCTCGCCTTCCACGTTCTACCGCCTCGCCGGGTGGCTTTCCCCGTGGTTCTTCGCGCTCGCCGCCGCGCTCGCCGCCGCGGGGCTCTACGAGGGGCTCTGGGTCGCGCCCACCGACGCGCAGCAGGGAGAGGTCTACCGCGTGATCTTCATCCACGTGCCCGCCGCGTGGATGTCGATGTTCCTGTACTTCGTGATGGCGGGCTACTCGGCGCTCTCGCTCACCTTCAACACGCGCCTCGCGGCGATGATGGCGCGCGCGATCGCCCCCACCGGGGCGCTCTTCACCTTCCTCGCGCTGTGGACCGGCGCCTTCTGGGGCCGTCCGACCTGGGGCACCTACTGGGCCTGGGACGCGCGCATGGTCTCGGAGCTGGTGCTCCTCTTCCTCTATTTCGGCTACGTCGCGCTCGCCAACTCGTTCGAGGATCCGCGCCGCGGCGACCGCGCCGCCTCGCTCCTCGCCCTGGTGGGGATCGTGAACCTGCCCATCATCTACTTCTCGGTCCAGTGGTGGAACACGCTCCACCAGGGCTCCACCGTGAAGCTCACCGGCTCGTCGATGCACGTGACGATGCTGGTCTCGATGCTCCTCATGACTTTCGCGTGCTGGATGTACTCCATCGGCGCCGTGCTGTGGCGGGCGCGCAGCATCATCCTCGGGCGCGAGCGGCGCACGCGCTGGGCGAGGTCGCTGTGAGCCACGCCTTCTATCTATGGGCCGCGTACGGCATGGCGGCGGCCGCCATCCTCGCGGAGGTCGCGACACTTTTCGCGCAAAGCTCGCGGGCGAGGCGCATGATCGAGGAGGAACGAAGCCTTGAAGCCCAGGACTAGACGCGGACTTTGGATCGTGGCGGGCGTGGCCGCCCTCGGGGTGGCCGCGGCGCTCGTGCTGAACGCATTCCGCTCCAACCTCGTCTTCTTCTTCACGCCGAGCCAGGTCGCCGCGCACGAGGCGCCCCACGACCGCACCTTCCGCATCGGCGGCCTCGTCGAGGCGGGAAGCGTGGTGCGGGATCGCGACGCGCTCACGGTGCGCTTTCGCGTGACCGACACGGCGCAGACCATACCGGTCATCTTCACGGGAATCCTTCCCGACCTCTTCCGCGAGGGCAAGGGCGTGGTGGCGCAGGGAAAGATCGGCCCCGACGGGATCTTCCGCGCGAACGAGGTGCTCGCCAAGCACGACGAGAACTACATGCCGCCCGAGGCCGCGGAGGCGTTGAAGCGCGCCGGCCACCCGATCGACAAGGCCGCGTTCGCCGGCCAGAAAGCCTCCCGATGATTCCCGAGCTCGGCCATTTCGCCCTCGCCATCGCGCTTGCGCTGGCGCTCGCCCAGACGCTCCTCGCGTTCACGGGCGCGGCACGCGGCCGCGCCGCGTATCTCGCGGCGGCACGCCCCGTGGCCGTGGGCCAGTTCGTGTTCGTCGCGGGGGCGTTCGCCGCGCTCGCGTGGTCGTTCGTGACGAGCGACTTCTCCGTGGTGAACGTGGCGAGCCACTCCAACTCCCACTTGCCTGCGCGTTACCGGTTCGCCGCCTCGTGGGGCTCGCACGAGGGCTCGATCCTCCTCTGGGCCCTCATGCTCTCGGGCTGGACATTCGCCGTGGCGGTGTTGAGCCGCTCGCTCCCGGAGCGATTCGTCGCGCGCGTGCTGGGCGTGATGGGCCTGGTGAGCGTGGGGTTCCTGCTCTTCATCCTGGTCACTTCCAATCCTTTCGAGCGCCTCGTGCCCGCGGCCGCCGAAGGCCAGGACCTGAACCCGCTGCTGCAGGACCCGGGGATGGTGATCCACCCGCCGATGCTCTACATGGGGTACGTGGGCTTTTCCGTGGCGTTCGCCTTCGCGATCGCGGCCCTCCTCGAAGGCCGCCTGGACGCGGCGTGGGCCCGCTGGTCGCGCCCATGGACCACGGCCGCGTGGTGCTTCCTCACCGTGGGCATCGCGCTGGGCAGCGCCTGGGCCTACTACGAGCTGGGCTGGGGCGGCTGGTGGTTCTGGGATCCGGTCGAGAACGCGTCCTTCATGCCGTGGCTCGCGGGAACGGCGCTCATCCACTCGCTGGCGGCGACCGAGAAGCGCGGCACGTTCCGCAGCTGGACGGTGCTCCTCGCCATCGTCGCCTTCTCGCTCTCGCTCGTGGGAACCTTCCTCGTGCGCTCGGGCGTGCTCACCTCGGTGCACGCCTTCGCCACCGACCCGCGCCGCGGCATCTTCATCCTGCTCCTCCTCGTGCTCGTGGTGGGCGGATCGCTGGCGCTCTTCGCCTGGCGCGCCCCGCGCGTGGGCCTGGGCTCCGCGTTCGCGGCGGTGTCGCGCGAGTCCTTCCTCCTCGCCAACAACGTGCTGCTCGCCGTGGCGCTCGCCGCCGTTCTCCTGGGCACGCTCTATCCGCTCTTCCTCGACGCCCTGGGAATGGGAAAGATCTCGGTGGGCCCGCCCTACTTCGACACGGTCTTCGTGCCGCTCATGGCGCCCGCGATCTTCCTCATGGGCGTGGGCCCGATGGCGGCGTGGCGCGAGGCGGCGCTTCCCGGCCTGTGGGCGCGGCTTCGCTGGGCGCTCGCCGCGTCGATCGTCGCCGCCCTGGTGATCCCGTTCCTCCTCGGCAAGTCGACGCCGATGATCGCGGTGGGCACCTGGCTCGCCGCGTGGGTCGTCGCCGCGACGCTCCTTCACATGGGACAGCGCCTGTCCTCGGCCCCGCAAGCCACGTTGCGCGGGAAGGCGGCGGCGCAGACACGCGCCTGGTACGGCATGAACGTCGCGCACCTGGGCATCGCGATCTTCATCCTCGGCGTGACCTACGTGCGCGGCTACGAGGCCGAGCGCGACCTGCGCATGGCGCCCGGCGACCGCGTCGAGCTGGCCGGATACGCGTTCACGTTCAAGGGGACGCACGAAGCGCCCGGGCCCAACTACACGTCGGTCACCGGCGACTTCGACGTGAGCCGCGGCGGGACCCGGTTGCGCGAGCTGCATCCGGAGAAGCGCTCCTACCAGGCGTCGGGACAGACCATGACCGAGGCCGCCATCGACACGGGTGTCGCGCGCGATCTCTACGTGTCCCTCGGCGAGCCGGTGGGCGGCGGGGCGTGGGGCGTGCGCGTGTACTACAAGCCATTCGTCGACTGGATCTGGTTCGGTTGCCTCGTGATGGCGATGGGAGGGCTTCTCGCGCTCTCCGATCGTCGCTACCGCCCGCGCCGCGCGCTCGCCGAGGCGCCCGCGGCCGCGCAGGGCACGCGCGCGTGAGGTCCCTCAAGTTCGTGATCCCGCTCGCGCTGTTCGTGGCGCTTGCGATCTTCCTCGCCGTCGGGCTCACGCGCGATCCGCGCGAGGTGCCCTCGCCCTTCATCGGGCGGGCCGCCCCGGCTTTCAAGCTCGAGCGCCTGCACGAGCCGCAGCTCACCTTCACGCCCGAGGAGATGCGCGGCAAGGTGTGGCTCCTGAACGTGTGGGCCTCGTGGTGCGTGTCCTGCCGCCAGGAGCACCCGATCCTCGTGGACCTGGCGCGATCGAAAGGCGTGCCGATCGTGGGGCTCGACTACAAGGACGAGCGCGCCGAGGGCCTTCGCTGGCTGGAGCGCTTCGGAAACCCCTATTCGCTCTCGGCCTTCGACGGCGACGGGCGCGTGGGCATCGACTACGGCGTCTACGGAGTCCCCGAGACCTTCGTGATCGACAAGCAGGGCGTCATTCGCTACAAGCAGATCGGGCCCGTCACGCCCGAGGCGCTCGAGCGCACGATCCTGCCGCTCGTGCGCAAGCTCGAAGCATGAAGCGCGCCCTCGCGGCCGTTCTCGTCGCGGCGTTCGCCGCGTGCGGCGCGTGGGCACAGTCCGAGGAGGTCGCGAAGCCCGATCCCGCGGTCGAGGCGCGCCTGAAGCCCCTCGCCCAGGAGCTTCGGTGCCTGGTGTGCCAGAACCAGACGCTCGCCGATTCCAACGCGCCGCTCGCCCAGGACCTGCGCAACGAGATCCGCGAGCTCATCGCGCGCGGCCAGACCGACGACCAGATCCGCGAGTACCTCGTGCAGCGCTACGGCGACTTCGTCCTCTACCGGCCGCCCTTGAAGGAGAACACGTTGGCGCTCTGGCTGGGACCGTTCGCGCTCCTCGTGGCCGGGGCATTCGTGTTCGTGCGCATCGTGAGGGCGCGCGGCAAGCGCGCCGCGCAGCCGGCCGGGGCCGCGCCCGGCACGGGCGAAGTCGAGGCGCTTCTCGGGAGGGACGACTGAAGGGCGGTCGAAGCTAGGCGGGCGCCGTCTCGGCCGGCCGCGGCACTGCCACGCCCTGGCGCTCGACGAAACCCATCTCGCGCGAGATGTCGCGCGCCGCCGCCACCGCCAGGTGCGCGAGCTCCTCGCGGCGCGAGCCGAGGATCGCCTTTTCCGAGCCCCAGACGCCGACGGCCGCCACCACGCCGCCGCTGCGGTCGCGAACCGGGGCCGCGATGCCGCAGACGCCGGCGCGGAATTCGCCGCGGTTCACCGCGTAGCCGCGCTCGCGCGTCTCTTCCAGGTCTTGCTCGATGTCCTTGCGGCGCGTCATCGTGAGCGGCGTGTAGCGCTTCACATGCTCCATGGCGCGGTCGAGCGCATCGGCCCCGAGCCACGCGAGGATCGCCTTTCCCGTGGAGACCACGGTGCCCGGCACGCGCGAGCCGATGCTGGTCGTGGCCTTGAGCGGCTGGGCGCTGTCCACCTTGTCCACGTACACCACGTAGCCCGAATCGAAGACGGCGAGCTGGACCGATTCGCGGGTCTCCTCGCACAGGCGCCGCAGGCGCGGGCCGGCGACCGCCTGGAGGTCCACGTCGCGCACGAGCATGGAGCCCATCTCCCAGAGCTTGAGCGTGGGCGAATAGAGGCTGTTGGCGGGGTCCTTCTTCACGTAGCCCAGCACCGAAAGCGTCGAGAGCAGGCGGTAGACGTTGGGCTTGGTGAGGCCGAGCTCGCGGGAGAGCTCGGTGAGACGGCGTGGCTGTCCCGAGCGCACCAGCGCCTCGAGGAGGTTCAACGCCTTCTGGACCGTCTGTTCCATGGGCCTTTCAGCCGAGGCACGGTTGTCCGGATGTCGGGGAATCCTAACACCGCGGCCGAAAAGATGTTTTTCCTGCTAGATCAGGACCGGGCGATCGGGAAGCTCGTTGGCGTGGGCATGGCCGGGGTATTCCCGCCCGAGAAGCTCGGCCACGCCCCGGACGCCCTGCACGGCCCCCTCCTGGAAGCGGCCCTCGGCGAAGGCCTTCTCCATGGCCGCGCAGACCGAGCGCCACTGGGACTCGTCCACCCGGGTCGCGATGCCGCGGTCGGCCACGATCTCGACGGCGTGCTCGGCGAGGAGCACGTAGACCAGGACGCCGTTGTTCTCCTCGGTGTTCCAGACGCCGCGCAGCGCGAAGATCTCGCGCGCGCGCTGGCGTGTCCCCACGTCGTGCCAGAGCTGCCAGGAGGAGAGCTCGGCCTCGACCACGAAGCAGATCTCGCCG
>DATBEA010000091.1:0-8263 GCA_036276215.1 Usitatibacter sp. | reverse complement strand
GCCCTGCTGGTGGCGGAGAAGATGCTCGCCGACGACGCGCTCGGCAAGGCGGTCGCCGCGCGCTATGCCGGCTGGAAGGGCAAGCTCGGGCGCGAGATCCTCGCCGGGCGCATGTCGCTGGACAAGCTCGCGAAGCACGTGGAGAAGGAGAAGCTCGAGCCGCAGCCGCGCTCGGGCGCCCAGGAGCGCCTCGAGGCGCTGGTGAACCACTACATCTAGAACGTACGGAGGGCCAGTCCGTGTCCGATCGCAAGCACATCGCCGCGGGGCTCGCCCTCGCGGCACTCGCGTTCTCGCAGGGCGCGCTCGCCGCGGGCGAGCTGGTGGGCGTGTCGTGGTCGAATTTCCAGGAGGAGCGCTGGAAGCGCGACCAGCTCGCGATCCAGCAGGCGCTGCGCGCCGCGGGCGCGCGCTACATCTCGGCCGACGCGCAAGGCTCCAACGAGAAACAGCTGGCCGACGTGGAGGCGCTCATCACCAAGGGCGCCACGGTCCTCATCATCCTCGCCCAGGACGCGAACGCGGTGCTGCCCGCGGTGAACCGCGCGAAGGAAGCGGGCATCCCCGTGCTCGCCTACGACCGGCTCATCGAGGATGCAGGCGTGCTCTACCTCACGTTCGACAACGTGGAAGTGGGGCGGATGCAGGCGAGGGCCGTGCAGGCGGTGAAGCCCAGGGGCAACTACGTCTTCATCAAGGGCTCGCCCACGGACCCGAACGCGAATTTCCTGGCGGGCGGGCAGCGCGAGGTGCTGAAGCCCGCGATCGACAAGGGCGACATCAGGATCGTGGGCGAGCAGTACACCGAGGGCTGGTCGCCCGAGGTCGCGCAGAAGAACATGGAGCAGATCCTCACCAGGAACAACAACAAGGTCGACGCGGTGGTCGCCTCCAATGACGGCACCGCGGGCGGGGTGGTCGCGGCGCTGAGGGCGCAAAACATGGTCGGCGTCCCCGTTTCCGGGCAGGATGGCGACATCGCGGCACTGAACCGCGTCGCCAAGGGGGAGCAGACCGTGACCGTATGGAAGGACGCGCGCGAGCTCGGCAAGGCGGCCGGGGCCTTCGCCGCGCAGCTCGCGAAGGGAAAGAAGCCCGCCGACATTCCGGGCGCGCGCACCTGGAACGCCGGGCCGCACAAGCTCGCCATCTCGTCGGTTTTCCTGAAGCCGGTGGCCATCACGCGCGACAACCTGAAATTGGTGATCGACGCGGGCTGGGCCACGAAGGAACAGGTTTGCTACGGCGTGCCGGCGGCGACGGCGCCGCCCGCATGCAAGTGAGGCGCTGAAGGCCCCGATGCGCCACTGGCTGGAGAAGGCCGGGTTCGATCCCCGATTCACGTCGCTCGTGCTGGCACTCGCCCTCATCTGGGCGGCGCTGGCGCTCGCGACCGATGGCCTCTTCCTCACTCCGCGCAACCTCTACAACCTCTCGATCCAGACCTGCGTCACGGCGATCATGGCGTGCGGCATGGTCTACCTCATCGTCGCGCGCCAGATCGACCTGTCGGTGGGCTCGCAGATCGCGTTCACCGGGATGGTGATCGCCTTCGTCCAGGTGACATGGCTGGGGCCGCAGGCGCCGTTCGCATGGCTCCTGTCGATCGCGCTGGGGCTCGCGGCCGGCATGGCGCTGGGCGCTTTCCAGGGCTTCTGGACCGCGTACCGGGGCCTGCCCGCGTTCCTCGTGACGCTCGCCGGCTTCCTCATGTTCCGCGGCGCCGCGTTCCTCGTGGCCGACGGCCAGACCCTGGCTCCGCTCGCCGACGCCTACCAGCGCATCGGCGGTGGCGTGCACGGCTCGCTCGGCCCCACGGGAAGCTGGGTGCTCGGTGGGATCGCCTGTGCGTGGATCGTGGCGCAGGCGCTCTATGCGCGGCGCTCGCGCAAGCGCTACGACGCCGCGATGGCGCCCGCATGGGCCGACGCGCTGAAGGCCCTGGTCACCTGCGCCGCCGTGCTCGCCTTCGTGGCGGTGATGTGCGCGTATCCCGACCCGGGCAGCGGCACCGGCAAGGGGATCGGATTTCCGGTGCTGATCCTCGCGGCGGTGGCCATCGTGCTCGCAGTGGTCGCGACGCGCACGCGCTTCGGGCGGCACGTCTTCGCCTATGGCGGCAATCCCGAGGCGGCGTTCCTTTCGGGGCTTCGCACGCGACGCGTGGTGATGTCGCTCTTCATCCTCATGGGCGCGCTCTCGGCGCTGGCGGCGGTGATCACCACGTCGCGCCTGAATTCCGGCACCCACTCGATCGGGCAGATGGCCGAGCTCTACGTGATCGCGGCCACGGTCATCGGGGGAACGTCCTTCGCGGGCGGCATCGGCACCATTCCCGGCGCCATCGTGGGTGCGCTCCTCATCCAGACGCTCGACAACGGCATGGTGCTGATGGACGTCTCGAGCGCCAAGCGGCAGATCTTCATCGGCCTCATCCTCATCGCGGCGGTGTGGCTCGATACGTTCTACAACCGCAGGCTCGCGCGATGACGCCGCTCGTCGAGACCCGAAACCTCACCAAGCATTTCGGAGGCATCCACGCCGTAGAGCGCGTGAGCTGCACGCTCCACGCCGGCGAGGTGGTGGGCCTCCTCGGGCACAACGGTGCGGGCAAGAGCACGTTCATCAAGGTGCTTTCCGGCGTCTATCCCGCCGACGAGGGCGAGATCCTCGTGAAGGGCGAGCCCCGCGAGTTCGACAGTCCCGCGGAAGCGCGCGAGGCGGGCATCGAGACCATCTACCAGAGCCTGGCGCTCGCCGAGAACCTGGATGCCCCGGCGAACCTCTTCCTCGGGCGCGAGCTCCTCACGCCGTGGCGCACGCTCGACTCCGACCGCATGGAGCACGAGGCGGCGAAGGTGATCTCGCGCATCAATCCGAACTTCACGGACATCGGAAAGCCGGTGCGCGACATGTCCGGCGGCCAGCGCCAGACGGTGGCCATTGCCCGCGCGCTCTATTTCAACGCGCGAATCCTCATCATGGACGAGCCGTGCGCGGCGCTGGGCCCCGGCGAGACCCGCATGGTGCAGGACACGATCCGGCGCCTGAAGGACGAGGGAATCGGCATCTTCCTCATCAGCCACGACATGGCCGACGTCTTCGAGGTTTGCGACCGCGTGACGGTGATGAAGAACGGCGCCGTGGTGGACACCGTGAACGTGGCCGACGTGACGGAGGAGGACGTGCTGGCGATGATCATCCTGGGAGAAAAGCGCGGAGGGCGTGCATGAGCGGCAACTCGGTCTTCGGCTGGGCCATCGTGGGGCCGGGAAGCATCGCGAATCGCTTCGCGGAGGCGGTGCAGGGAACCGAAGGAATGGCGCTGGTCGCCGCGCAGGGGCGCGACCGCGGCCGGTCCACGGAATTCGCCCGGCGCTGGTCCCGCGAGGGCAAGCCCGTCGCCAGCGCGGGAAACATCGCCGAGCTTCTCGACGACGACCTCGTGGATGCGATCTACGTCGCCACGCCTCACGCGTTCCATGCCGATGCGATCCGCCGCGCCATCGGAGCGCGCAAGGCCGTGCTGTGCGAGAAGCCGCTGGTGCCGGACCTGGCTTCCGGCCTGGAGGCGGTCGCGCTTTCCCGAAAGCACCGCGTCTTCCTCATGGAAGCCGTATGGACGCGATTCCTCCCGGTCTACGAGGACGTGCGCGGCTGGATCCGCGACGGCGCCATCGGCAAGATCCGCGCGATCCAGTCGAGCTTCTGCTTCAACCTGCCCTTCGATGCGAAGCATCGCGCCTACGATCCTCTGCAGGCGGGCGGCGCGCTCCTCGACCTGGGCGTCTACAACCTCACCATGACACGCTGGGCGCTATGCGAGGCTCTGGGGGAATGCCCGCCGCTTCAGTCGCTGCACGCGAGCGGCGTCAAGGGCCCGACGGGCGTGGACCATCGCATCGCCGCTACGCTGGAATTCTCCGGCGGGATCACGTCGCAGTTCGTCTGCGGCTTCGATGCCAGCGCCGACAACACGCTGCGGATCGTGGGGGAGCGCGGGACCATCGCCGTGCCGATGTTCTGGCAGGCGACCGAAGCGCGGCTCCATGCGGGAAAGGAACGCGCCGAAGTCCACAGGCCCTTCCGCGTCAACGGCTTCGAGTACGAGGCCGAGGAGGCGGTGCGCGTGATCGGCGCGGGCGGTGTCGAGAGCCCGGGCATCCCGCACTCGGATACGCTCGAGACGCTTCGCTGGATGTGCCGCATCCGCGAGCTCGTGGGCGTGCGCTATCCGTTCGAGGCCGCGGCCGGTGCCGCGGAGCAGTTTCAGCCCGGCGAATAGCGAAACCAGGAAAAGTCCGCGGGGCGCGCGCCGCCCGAGGTATCGAAGCAGAGCATGCCGATGAAGGCGCCCGTGAACGACCCGTGCGCACCTCGGCCTCCCTCGTCGGAAATCACGCTCGCATCGAGCACGGCGCCCGCGTCGTGCCAGCCCTGGCCCGCGTCGTAGGAGAACTGCAGCTTCGCGTAGTCCACGCGCGCGGCGAGCCGCACGGTGCCCGTCGCGGGAAGCGCGATGGGGGAGGCGAGCGGGAACGACATCCGCCCGTCGGGATAATCTCCCTCGCACGACATGATGGTGAGGACGCGCCCGAGCGTCTCGTGCCACGTGACGGCGGCGAAGTGGAACTTGTAGCGGTTGTAGTAGTAGGTGAGGCCCGCCACCTGCTGGTAGGTGACGGGATCGAACGCGACCTCGGTCTCGGCGCGGAAGGCGAAATCCTCCTGGCGGCGCGCGACGAGGCTCTGCTCGAACCAGCTCCCCACGGATTCGCGCCCGTGCAGGCGCAGCGCCGATCCCGTGAGGGTGAAGATGCGGTCCGGATACGGCGTGCGAAGCCACTGGTAGTCGGGCGGCAGCTCGCGAGCTTTCCTGAAGTCGTGGTAAGTCTCGGTGTGCGCCGCCGGCATCACCCCTTTGTCGGGCGAATCGACCTCGACGTACGGCACGACGCCGCCCCGGTCGAGGTAGAGCCAGTCATCCTTCCACACGCACTTCTGGATCGCGGTCTCGCGACCGAGCGGCGACATGCGCGTGCCGGGAAGCGGGCGGCCGCAGAGGTGCGTGTGGTACGTGACGCCCTCGGGTGTTTCCACGACCTGGCCGTGGCCCGCGCGCTGCAGCGGCGCATCGGGCGCGTCCTTCGAGGTGATCGGATGCGAAAGGGGATGCAGCTCGTACGGCCCGTCGATCCTGCGCGAGCGCGCCATGGTGACCGCATGGTTGTACGCCGTTCCGCCTTCGGCCGTCGTGAGGTAGTACCAGCCGTTTCGCTTGAAAAGGTGCGGCCCCTCGACGAGCCCCAGGGGCGTGCCGCGGAAGATGTTCTTCACCGGGCCCATGAGCCGCGCCTGCTTCGGGTCCCACTCCTGCAACAGGATGCCGTCGAAGGCGGGAGAGCGCGGGTTGCCGCCGACCGAAGCGGTGCGGTAGTTCCACACCATGTTCACGAACCACTTGCGGCCGTCCTCGTCGTGGAAGAGCGAGGGATCGAAGCCCGACGAGTTCACGTAGAAGGGCTCGCTCCACGGCCCCTCGATCGAGGGCGCCGTGACGATGTAGTTGTGCGTGTCCTTGAAGTTGCCGTCGTAGCGCTTCACGTCGGTGTAGACGAGCCAGAAGAGCCCGTCGGCATGCGAGAGGCACGGCGCCCAGATGCCGCACGAGTCGGGATTGCCGCGCATGTCGAGTTGGGAGGCGCGCGTGAGAGGACGGCACGCGAGCTTCCAATTCACGAGGTCCTTCGAGCGGTGGATCTGCACGCCCGGGTACCACTCGAAAGTGGAGGTGGCGATGAAGTATTCGCCGCCGACGCGGCAGATGGAGGGATCGGGATTGAAGCCGGGAAGGATCGGGTTTCGGATCATCTCTTGGGGCCGCCTTCGCGGGCGAGGCTCGGTTTCTTCGGATCGAATTTCCAGCCGGGAACCAGGTACTGCATCGCCATGCCGTCGTCGCGCGCGCCCGCGCCGACCTTCTTGTAGAGCTCGTGCGCGGCGGCGATGCGCTCCATGTCGGGCTCCACGCCGAGGCCGGGCGCCGTGGGCACCGCGACCTCGCCGCCCACGATGCGGGGCGGCTCCTTCGTGAGGCGCTCGCGCCCTTCCTGCCAGATCCAGTGCGTGTCGATGGCGGTGATCGCGCCGGGCGCAGCGGCCGCGCAGTGAGTGAACATCGCGAGCGAGATGTCGAAGTGGTTGTTGGAGTGCGAGCCCCAGGTGAGGCCCCAGTCCTGGCAGAGCTGCGCAAGCCGCACCGAGCCCTGCATCGTCCAGAAGTGCGGATCGGCGAGCGGGATGTCGACCGCGCCCAGCAGGTGCGAGTGCGACATCTGCCGCCAATCGGTCGCTACCATGTTGGTCGCGGTGGGAACGCCGGTTGCGCGGCGAAACTCGGCCATCACCTCGCGTCCCGAATAACCCTGCTCGGGACCGACGGGATCCTCGGCGTAGGCGAGGATGTCGTTGCGGCCGCGGCAAAGCGCGATCGCCTCGTCGAGCGGCCAGGCACCATTGGGATCGAGCGTGGCGCGCGAATCGGGAAAGCGCTTCTTCAGCGCGGCGACGGCCGCGAGCTCGTCCTCGCCTCGCATCACGCCCCCCTTCAGCTTGAAGTCGCGGAATCCGTAGAGCTCCACGGCGGCCTCGGCCTGCGACACGATCGCTTCCGGCGTGAGTGCTGGTTCGTCGCGCATGCGATACCAGCCCTTGGCGTTGCCCTCGGATGCGTAGTCGAGGTCGGTGCGCTTCCGATCGCCGATATAGAAGAGGTAGGCCAGCATCCTCACGCGGTCGCGCTGCTTTCCGTTTCCGAGGAGCTCGCAGAGCGCGACACCCAGATGCTTGCCGAGGAGATCGAGGAGCGCGGTCTCGATCGCGGTGATCACGTTGTCGAGGCGCAGGTTGATCTCGTGCGGCTGCTCGAGCACGGCTTGCTCCGCGGCGGAAGTGACCTGGTGCTGCTGCCCGCGGGCCCCGCGCCCCGCGATGGCATCGCGCACGGCGTTGAGCGTCGCGTTGTAGCGGCCGATCTCGCGTCCCATCACCAGCGGCACGGATTTCTCGAGCGCGCGCAGGATGCCCGCGCCGCCGGGGACTTCGCCGATGCCGGTGTGTCCCGCCGAGTCCTTCATCACGACGACGTTGCGGATGAAGAAGGGCGCGTGGGCGCCGGCGAGGTTCAGCAGCATGCTGTCGCGGCCCGCGACCGGGATCACGCGCATTTCGGTGACCGTCGGGCTGGCGCCCATCGGCAATCTCCTCCGGCTTGTTATTGCCACGTGCGCAGCCCTAGAATGGTTGCGCTACCATTTTGGGTCATTCTGGAGGAGCCGTGCGACCCGGTCAACATTTCCTGTCCATGTTGCTTGCGATCTTCGCGGCAGGCTGCGCGTCGATCGCGCCGCCGGCTTCCCGCGACACCCATTGGGTCGCTTCCTGGGGCACGGCCAACTTCGCCGTCGACCCGAACAACCTCCTGCCCGAGGATGAATGGCGCGATGCGACGCTGCGCCAGCTCGTGCACGTGTCGCTGCCGGGCTCGCGCGTGCGCCTGCGCATCTCGAATGCCTACGGCACGGCTCCGCTCACGCTCGACGCGGTGACGCTCGCGCGCGCCATCGCGCCGGGCGGGGCGGACGTGGATCCGGCGACGATGCGCCGCCTCACGTTCTCGGGCCACGAGTCGATCATGATTCCGGCCAACGGCGAGTACTACTCGGATCCGGTGACGCTCGATCATCCCGCCGGCGCCGACCTCGCGATCTCGATCCACTACAAGGATCCGCCCGCGCGGCAGACGGGACATCCGGGATCGCGCACGAATTCCTTCCTCGCCCGGGGCAACCGCGTCTCCGAAGCGTCGTGGAGCGCATCGCAGAAGGTGGTGCGCTGGTACCAGGTGGCCGACCTGGAGGTGCAGGCGCCCATGGCGGTCGCGGCCGTCTCGACAATCGGCGATTCCATCACCGACGGGCATGGGGCGACGACCGACGCCAACGATCGCTGGCCCGACGCGCTCGCCGCTCGCATGCGGACCGCGGGCATCGAGATGGGTGTGGTCAATACCGGCATCGGCGGGAACCGTCTCCTGCGTGAAGGGCTCGGTCCCAACGTCGTGTCGCGCTTCGATCGCGACGTGATCGCGCGTAGCGGCGTGACCCACGTGATCGTCCTCATCGGGACCAACGACCTGGGCATCCTCCATCGCAACAAGGAGGACACGGCCGCGGCGCGCAAGCAGCTTGTCGCGGATCTCGAG
>DATBEA010000090.1:0-6445 GCA_036276215.1 Usitatibacter sp. | reverse complement strand
GGGCGGCAACGGCTCCGGCCAGCTGGGCGATGGAACCACGACCGATCGCCATTCGCCCGTCGGCGTGCCGGGATTGGCCAACGTGAAGCTCGTTTCCGCGGGCGCCGCGCATTCGCTCGCGCTGAAGAACGACGGCACCGTCTGGGCCTGGGGCCAGAACTATTCCGGCGAGCTGGGCGACGGCACCAACACGCCGCGCTCCACGCCCGCGCAGGTGCCGGGCCTGGACTCGGTCGTGCAGGTCGCGGCCGGAGACACGTTCTCGCTCGCGGTGAAGAGCGACGGCACGGTCTGGGCCTGGGGCGCCAACTGGTCGAGCCAGCTGGGCGACGGCTCGGGGGTGAGCCAGACGCATCCGGTGCAAGTCGCCGCGCTGCGCGACGTTGTCGCCGCCGCCGCCGGCGGCGCCGGCGCGATCGCGCTGAAAGCGGACGGGACGGTGTGGGGCTGGGGCAACAACGTGGACGGCCGCGTGGGCGACGGCGCGTTCGTGGACCGCGATACGCCGGTGGTCGTCCTGCGCGAAGGCGGCGCGGGCG
This sequence comes from Usitatibacter sp., assembly GCA_036276215.1. GTDB lineage: Bacteria > Pseudomonadota > Gammaproteobacteria > Burkholderiales > Usitatibacteraceae > Usitatibacter. Next base: position 5,906 of record DATBEA010000090.1, on the reverse strand, counting down.
CGCTCGAGACCAACGACTGGTTCCTCGACCTCGATCCGTCCCGGGCGAAGTCGATCCCGGGCGACAAGATCCCGATCTTCCTCGTCGTCGCGACCAATGCCCAGGGCGGCGTCGTGGCCACGGTGAAGTTCCGCGGCCAGGACATCGGCACCACCGCGAGCATTTTCGCCTTCGCGGTCGCGCCGGCGACGAGCATCACCGGCCCGATCGCCAAGGACGCGCGCGTGATGGGCTACCTGGCGAAATCGCGCGACAAGGACGATCCGGTTCCGTGCGTGCTGGCGCAACTGAACAGCTCGGGCCAGCTGCAATCGGCGTCGGCCTCGACGCTGCAGGCCTACGTGAGCGGCGTGCTCGGCTCGCAGGGCCAGTCGGTGAGCGTGCTGAACAGCACCTCGGCCGCCAACTCCGCCGGCGCCACCTTCTACGTGGGCTACGGTGCGAGCGGCACGGCGATGCTCAACGGGGGCTTGAATCGCAGCACGGTGACCGTGCCGGGCGCGGCAACCTGCCAGCCGCAGGCGCCGCAGACCGGCTGGTGGTGGAACCCGCAGCAGCCGGGACGCGGGTTCTCCGTCGAGGTGCAGGGCACGCACATCTTCTTCGCCGCGTTCCACTACGACGCCTCGGGCCGCTCCACGTGGAATGTCGCCTCCGGGCCCACGTCGCTCGACGGATCTCTTTTCACGGGAGACCTCCTCGCGGTGGCCGGTGGCCAGACCCTCGGCGGTCCCTACAACGGATTGCCGCAACACTCGACCGTGGGGCCGATCACGCTCGCCTTCAGCGATGCCTCGCACGGCACGATGATCTGGCCGGGCGAAAGCGTGCCCATCGAGCGCATGCCGCTCGTCCCGGGAGGCCTGGAGGCCGCGCCCCAGGCCAACCAGCCCGAGAGCGGCTGGTGGTGGAACCCCGCCGAGAGCGGGCGCGGCTTCTTCATCGAGTGGCAGGCGGGCTACGCCGACATCGCGGGCTACATGTACGACGATGCGGGCAAGCCCGTCTGGTACATCACGGTCGATTCCACCCCGGACGCGCGCGGCCTTGCGGGGAGCTGGTGGAGCTACGCGAACGGGCAGGCCATGGGCGGGCCGTGGAAGCAGAACACGCAGACCAGCAACACCGTGGCGCCGGTGACGATCCAGTTCAGCGCACCCGACACCGCGATCATGACGCTGCCCAACGGCAGGACCACGGCGCTCACGAGGCAGCGATTCTGACCGCGCGCTCGCGCTTCCGATTCTACGAAGAGCTGAACGATTTCCTCGCGCCCGGGCGGCGCAAGGTCGATTTCGACGTCGAGGTAGACCGGTCCCGCTCGGTGAAGGACGCCATCGAGTCGGTGGGGGTTCCGCACCCGGAGGTGGACCTGGTGATCGTGGACGGCGTGTCGGTCGGCTTCGAGCATCTCCTGCGCGGGGGCGAGCGGGTCGCGGTCTACCCGATGTTCGAGGCGCTGGACATCTCGCCGCTCGTGCGCCTGCGCCCGAGGCCGCTTCGCGACCCGTGCTTCGTGGCCGACGTGCACCTGGGCAAGCTCGCGCGCCACCTGCGCATGGCCGGATTCGACACGCTCTGGGGGTCCCCGCTGGCGGGGGCAGGATCTCAACGGCGCAACGACTCGGACGACGACGAGATCGTGCGCCTTTCGCTTGCCGATCGCCGCACCATCCTCACCCGGGACAAGGGGATGCTGCGCAGGAAGGAAGTCGAGCGCGGGTATTTCGTGCGCGCGACCGAAGGCGAGGCGCAGCTCGCCGAGGTGGTGCGCGCCCTGCAGCTCGAGTCCCTGGTGGCCCCGTTCACGCGATGCCGCGAGTGCAATGCGCTCCTGCAGGACGTCCCCAAGCAGGAGGTGATCGAGCGCTTGCCGGAGAAGGTTCGCGGCTTCTACGAGGCCTTCAAGCGCTGCCCGGGGTGCGGGCGGGTCTATTGGGAGGGCACCCATTTCGCGAGGATGCGCGGGATTTTCGACCGGCTGGGCCGGTAATTTTCGGCGCCGCAGGGCGGACGAGGTGGCGCAGAATACGCGGCGGGAGGAAAAACAATGAGCATCGCGCACGCGATACGCACGGGGATGGCTGCGACGTTTCTCGCGGCGGGCGCCGCCATGGCGGCGGGGCCGGCGGCCGAGGTCGCGAGCGTCGAGGGGCACGGCGAGTACCGCGAAGCCCAGCAGACGACATGGCGCTCGGCCTCGACCAGGCAAGCGCTCTTCGCCACCAACTTCGTGCGCACGCTCGACCAGAGCAAGATGGCGATCGTCTTCCAGGATCGCACCCAGGTGCGGCTCGCGCCCAACAGCGTCCTGCAGATCAAGGAAGTCGCGACCGGCACCGAGGCGAAGACCATCCTGAACCTCAATCGCGGGCGCAGCTGGACGCAGTCCAAGACCACGCCCAACGGGCTCGTCCTCGAGACGCCCTCGGCGCTCGCCGCGATCCGCGGCACCGACTGGGAGATGGCGGTGGACGACGAGGGGCGCGCCACGCTCTCCGTCTTCAGCGGCGAGGTCGAGTTCTACAACGGCGAGGGGCGCGTGCTCGTGCAGCGCAACGAGTCGGCTGTCGCGGAGAAGGGCAAGGCCCCGGTGAAGCTCCTGCTGCAGACTTCCCGCGAGCGCATGCAGTGGGTGAGCTCGTTCACGGTGGATGCTTCGCGCTACGCCGAGACGCCGGGCAAACCGGCGTTGCTGCGCGGCGACCAGGCCATCTACGCCGGCGACCTCGAGATCGCGCGCGCGCAATTCGAAGCGGGCAGGGCGGCCTTTCCCTCCGACGAGCGCTTCGACGTGGCGCTCGCGCGCGTGGCTCTCCTGCGCGGCGACGCGCGCGAGGCGCGCGCGCATGCGCAGGCCGCGCTTCGCAAGCGTCCCAATTCGGTCGATGCACTCGTGATGCTGGGCGACGTGGAGCGCTACGACGGCCGCGCGCGCGAGTCCCTCGAAGCCTATGGCCGCGCGGTCGCGGCCGCATCGGGCGACGCGCGCGGCTGGTACGGCCTGGGCGCGGTGCTGGGCGAGCGCGACGAGCTGGAACCCGCTCGCCGCGACCTCGAGAAGGCGATCGGCCTCGATCCCGCGGACGCTTCCTATCGCGCGGAGCTGGCCGGCGTCCAGGACCTGTCCGGCGATCGCGAGGCGGCGCGGCGGGAGCTCGCGAGGGCGCTCGAGATCCAGCCCGGCAACTACGTGGCGCTCACCTCGCTGGGCGCGCTCGAGCTTCGCGCCGGCAACGTGGACGCCGCGATCGAGGCGCTGCTCGCCGCCGGCGCCATCGAGCCGCGCTATGCGCGCGCGCACGTCTTCCTCGCGGCCGCCTACTATCGCATCGGGCGAGAGCCCGCGGCCGAGGCCGAGCTCCTGCGCGCGATGGAGACCGATCCCAACGATCCGCTGCCGCACCTCATGGCGAGCATCATCCACCTCGACCGCATCGAGCCCGGCGCCGCGGTGGCGGAGGCGCAGCAAGCCCTGCGGCGCATCCCGTACCTCAAGTCGCTGAACCAGGTCGCCGACAACCAGAAGGGTGTCGCCAACGTGGGGGCGCCGCTCTCCTTCATGGGCCTCGAGCTCTGGGCGCGCAGCGCCGCGCAGGAGTCGTACCTTCCTTCCTGGGGCGCGAGCCACCTTTTCCTCGCCGACCGCTACGCGGGTGATTTCGACAAGCGCTCGGAGCTCATGCAGGGCTTCATCACGGATCCGCTCGCGTTCGGCGCCTCGAACCGGTTCCAGTCGCTCACCCCGCAGTCGGGGCATTTCGCGACCGCATCGCTGCGGCTCAACCACAGCGACGACCTGCGCCTCGTCGAGCCCGTCCTCACGTTGAACGGCACGCTGGATACCGAGCGGCCCGCGGCCTACTTCGTCGAGGCCGTCGATACGCGGATCGATCCGGGCAATGCGCCGATCGAGGCGCGCGGAAAGACCTTCACCGCGGCGCTCGGCGGGCGCCCCACCGCGCAGCTCTCCACCTTCCTCTATGCAAACTACTTCACGGTGGATGCCGACCTCGGCAAGCAGGCAGAGACCGGCGACTTCGACCGAATCGAAGGAAACGCGGCCCGCGTGGACGCGGGCGCGCGCTATGCGTTCAGCGGCACGACGAACCTCTGGGTGAAGGCGGGCGCGGAGCGCCAGGACTCGAAGAGCGCCGACACCCTGAGCCTGGTGCTGCCCGGCACGACCCTCGTGCGCCAGTCCGATTTCGCCACGCAGCCCCATGCGCAGGACGTGTCGCTGCGGCTCACGACGATGGTGAAAGAGCGCCTCGAGCTCTCGCTCGGGGCCGACGGCGCATGGCAGCGCACGCCGCGAACCCTCGTGCGCGACGCGGGATTCCGGCCGGACGACGCCGCGGCGGGCGCGATGCAGAGCCTGGACCAAGTGGACCACGACCGTTCGCGCTCGCTGTACGCCATCGGGCGGTGGACCGTGGGCGCGGCACGCTTCGACCTGGGCGTCGCGTGGAGCGACTACCGCAAGGACCGCGACATCGACACGTTCACGCCGGACGAGCTGCGGTTCACGGAGCTCTACGAGCGTCGCAAGGCCGATCCGCTGGCGGGCGTCGTTTGGCGCTTCGCACCGGAATCGCTGGTGCGCGCCGCATGCCGGCGCTGGGCTCGGCCCATCTCGCTGGATACGCTTTCGCCCATCGCCACCGCGGGCGTCCCCCTCGAGGACCAGTTGGTGTTCGCGGGCGGCGTCCTCGAAAGCTGCGACGCCGCGCTCGAGTGGAGCGATGGCAGCCGCACGTTCGCGAGGCTCGCCGCCCAGCGCGTGCGCGTCCACAATCTCGTCTCGCCGCTGGATGGCGTCCAGAACAGCGGCGCGGACGTGACCAACCTCGACCGGTTGCGCAACCGCGCCATCGCCCCGGCACCCAAGCCCGACCTCCTCGAGGACACGCCGATCTACGGCGAGGGCCTGGCCAAGCGGGCGACGGCGGCCATCGAGCGCATCGTCACGCCTCAGCTGGGACTGCGCGCCCAGTACACCTACACCGGGAGCGAGAACACCGCGTCCACGTTCGCCGACAACCTGGTCCCGTACCTGCCGCGCCACCAGGTGAACCTGGGCGGCACGTGGGCGCCCGGTTGGCACCTGCTCGTCACGGCGCAGGCGGTGTACCGCAGCCGCCGCTTCACCGACGAGGCGAACCTCCTGCCGCTGTCGGCGAGCTGGGATGCGCAGTTCGACATCTTCTGGGAGACGCCCGACAAGCGCTGGTCCGTCGAGGCCTACGGGCAGAATCTCGCGAAGCGCGATTTTTCCGACGTTTTCGGTATAGTCGTGGGCTATCGCTTCTGAGGCCGCATCCCGGTGCGGCCTGCACCGGATGCTCGAGCGCGAAGCCGCATTGCCCGCCAAGCTCTTCGCCGCCATCGCCGCGGGGACGGCGCTTATCTTCGCCGCGCTGGCTTTCTTCCCGCCCTGGCAGCACCTCGAGCTGAAGGGCTTCGACGCGCTCACCCTCGCCACGGCACCCGAGCAATCGGTGCTGCCCATCACGATCGTCGGCATCGACGAGGCGTCGTTCGCGCAGGTGGGGAAGAAGTGGCCATGGCCCACCGACGTCCACGCGAAGCTCGTGGATTCCATCGCCAGGGCCGGCGCGCTCGCGATCGTGCTGGACGTGCTCATCGCCGAGCCCGGACGGGAGGAGGAGGACGCCTCGTTCGCGAAGGCCATCTCGCGCGCCGGCAACGTGATCCTCGTGTCCGACCGGGCGTTCCAGGAAACGCGCTACGCACGCCAGTGGATCCGCGTGGACCCGTTGCCGCGCTTCGTGGAAGCGGGCGCGGTGCCGGGCTTCGCCGGTGTGACGCTCGACCGTGACCAGGTGGTGCGCGAAATGCCGGCCGGCGGCGACGTGCTCTGGCGCACGATCGTGAAGCGGGTC
>DATBEA010000089.1:0-5199 GCA_036276215.1 Usitatibacter sp. | reverse complement strand
CGCTTCGTCTTCGACGTGGAGCGCGTGTCGCCGGCGGGATCGCGCGTCCCGTCCCAGGTCTCGCTCTCCTGGTACGGACAGGCGGGCGAGGACGGCGCCGCACCGCCCCTCGTCGCGGGCGATCGCTGGCGCTTCACGGTGCGGCTCAAGCGTCCGCGTGGATTGAAGAATCCCCACGCCTTCGATCTCGAGCCGTGGGCGATCGAGCGCGGGATCCGTGCCATGGGATATGTGCGCGAGCGCCCCGGCCCGGTTCGCCTCGAGCCGCGCGCCGAGGGGTGGCCCTACACGCTGCACCGCTGGCGCGGCGAGATCCGCGAGCGGATGCAGCGCACCCTCGCGGGGTCGCGCCTCGCCGGGGTGCTCGTGGCGCTCGCCATCGGCGACCAGGACTCCATCGCGCCCGACGACTGGGAGGTTTTCTGGCGCACGGGCGTGGGCCACCTCATGAGCATCTCGGGCCTGCACATCACGATGTTCGCCGCGCTCGCCGCGGCGATCGCGCGCTTCGCGTGGGTGCGCGTGCCCGGAGCCGCGCTCCTCTGGCCGGCCCGCAAGGTGGCCACCGTCGTGGGAATGGCCGCCGCGCTCGGCTACTGCCTGATGACCGGCTACGCGGTGCCTGCGCAGCGGACCTTCGCGATGCTCGCCGTGATCGCCGCCTGCGTGCTTGCCGATCGCCACGGCTCGCCTTCCCGCGTGCTGGCGCTCGCCGCCCTCGCCGTGGCGCTCCTCGATCCGTGGGCCGTGGTCTCGCCCGGCTTCTGGATGTCGTTCGGCGCCGTAGCCGCCATCCTGTACGCGATGGGATTGCGTGCCGGGCGCCCGGGCCGGCTTTCCACGCTCCTCGCCGAGCAGGCGGCCGTCACGCTGGGGATGCTGCCGATGCTCGTGGCGCTCTTCCAGCAGGTGTCCCTCGTCTCGCCCATCGCCAACGCCATCGCCATCCCGCTCGTGAGCCTCGTGGTCGTGCCGCTGTCGGTCGCGGGTGCCTTCCTCCACCTGGGGTTTCTCCTGGATGCGGCGCACCAGCTGATGGCGTGGCTCATGGTTCCGCTCGAGGCGCTCGCGTCGCTGCCCGCGGCGATGCTGGAAAGCCACGAGCCCGAGCCGTGGACGGTCGCCGCGGCCGCCGTGGGATGCCTGTGGCTCCTCGCCCCGCGCGGCGTGCCGCTGCGTTCGGCCGGCATTGCCTGGCTGGCCCCGATGTTCGCGGTGCTTCCGCCGCAACCCGCATGGGGCGAGGCCTGGCTCGACGTGCTCGACGTGGGCAACGGGCTCGCGATCGTCGTGCGCACCGCCGGGCACGTGCTCGTGTACGACACGGGCCCTTCGTGGACCGAGCAGGCCGACAGCGGCAACCGAATCGTGGTGCCGTTCCTGCGCGGCGAGGGGCTCGGGCGCCTGGACGGCGTCGTCGTGAGCCATGCCGACGACGACCACGCGGGCGGCGCGGCCTCGATCGCGCTGCTGCGCGATCCGGGCTGGCTCCTTTCGTCCCTGCCGCCCTCGCATCCGCTGCACGGCGCTTTCGCCGAGTCGCGCCGCTGCGCGGCCGGGGAGTCGTGGCGATGGGACGGCGTCGTGTTCGAGGTCCTGCATCCGGCGGCGGCCATCTACTCGGAAAGCACGCGGAGAAAGGAGAACGATCGCGGATGCGTCCTGCGCGTGGCGGCGGGCGGCGCCTCGGCGCTCCTTGCCGCGGACGTGGAGGCGAGGTCCGAGGCCGAGATGCTCGCGCGCGATGCCGGCAAGCTTCGCTCGACGGTCATCGTCGTGCCGCACCACGGCTCGAAGACGTCGTCCACGCCGGCCTTCCTCGACGCGGTCGCGCCGCGGCTCGCGATCTTCTCGGTGGGCTACCGCAACCGGTTCCGGCATCCCAACGAAGCCGTGGTGCAGCGATACCGCGAGCGGCGCATCGAGACGCATCGCACCGATGCCGAGGGAGAGTTGCTGGTGAAGCTGCCGCGCATGGGCGGCTCGATCGAAGTGCGGGGCTACGCCGCCGCGGATCCGCGCTACTGGAGCGAGCGCGCGCCGCCCTAGGCCGAGCTCTCGGGCGCCTTGCGCAGGTCGAGCGTGAGCGGAAAGCGCGGATTGCGCGCTTCCTTCACGAGCGTCATCGAACCCGGCGTGTGTCCCATCGGTTCGAAACGCGCCACGCGGCGGGCCTCGGCCTCGAGGGCATTCACGGGGAAGGTCTCGAAGTTGCGCCCGCCCGGGTGGGCCACGTGGTAGGTGCAGCCGCCGACCGAGCGTCCGTTCCAGAGGTCCACCAGGTCGAAGACGAGCGGGACGTGGACGGGAATCGTGGGGTGCAGCGCCGAGGGCGGCGCCCACGCGCGATAGCGCACGCCGGCCACCATCTCGCCCGGTCGCCCGGTCGGCGTCATCGGCACGAGGCGGCCGTTGCAGGCGATCGCGTAGCGCTGGGGGTTGATGCGCGTGGCCTTCACCTGGAGGCGCTCGACCGACGAGTCCACGTAGCGCGACATGCCGGTCTGCGCGACCTGCTCGCCCAGCACGTGCCACGGCTCGATCGCCTGGCGAAGCTCGATCTCGGCCCCTTCGTACGATACGGTCCCGTAGCGCGGGAAGCGGAACTCGAGGAACGGCGCGAACCACTCGGAGCGGAAGGCGTAGCCCGCGGCCTGGAGGTCGTCCACCACGTCGCGCATGTCCTGCGCCACGAAATGCGGCAGCATGAATTCGTCGTGCAGGCGCGTATCCCAATGCACGAGCCGTGCGCGGCTGGGCCGGGTCCAGAAGCGCGAGACCAGCGCGCGCACCAGCAGGATCTGCGTGAGGCTCATGCGCTCGTGGGGCGGCATCTCGAAGGCGCGCATCTCGAGCAGGCCCAGGCGGCCGGTCGCGGTGCCCGGCGCGTAGAGCTTGTCGATGGAGAACTCGGTGCGGTGCGTGTTGCCCGTGAGGTCCACGAGGAAGTTGCGCAGGATGCGGTCCACGAGCCATGGCTTCTCGTTGGTCTCGCCCGCCTTGAACTCGGCGTCCAACTGCTCGAAGGCGATCCCGAGCTCGTAGGGCGTGTCGCTCCTCGCCTCGTCCACCCGCGGGGCCTGGCTCGTGGGGCCGACGAACATCCCCGAGAAGAGGTACGAGAGCGCCGGATGGTTCTGCCAATAGGTGATGAGGCTCTTCAGGACGTCGGGGCGGCGCAGCATCGGGCTGTCGGCGGCCGAGGGCCCGCCCAGCGTCACGTGGTTGCCGCCGCCGGTGCCCGTATGGCGCCCGTCGAGCATGAACTTCTCGGTCGTGAGCCGCGTGAGGCGCGCCTCGTCGTAGAGCGTCCCGACGTGGTGCTTGAGCTCGTCCCAGTTCGCCGCCGGGTGGATGTTCACCTCGATCACGCCGGGATCGGGCGTCACGGCGAAGCGCCCCAGGCGCGGATCTTCGGGCGCGGGATAGCCCTCGAGGCGCACCGGCATGCCGAGCGCCTGCACCGTCATCTCGATGGCGGCCACGAGCGAGAGGAAATCCTCGAGGAGGTGGGTGGGCGGCAGGAACACGAAGAGCCGCCCGCCGCGCACCTCGACGCAAAGCGCGGTCTTCACCACTTCGCGCGAGGTTCCGGATTCCACGCGGCGCGAGCGCGCGTGCTTGGCCGCGGTGGCCGCTTTCGCGGGCTTGCGCCGGCCCAGGGCGTCGCGCCGCTCGAAGGGATCGGCGGGGATGTCGGCCTCTTCCTCGCCGGGCAGCATCTCGGGGAGCGACGCCAGCGGCAGGCGGTAGCCCATGGACGAATCGCCCTCCGTGAGGAACACCTTCTCGCGGCGCAGCGGCCATGGCGAGCTCTTCCACACGGTCTGGCTCGCGGGCTTCGCGCGCGCGATCGCCTTCAGCGGCAGCACGTAGCCCACGGGATTGCCCACGCCCGCGGCGATGCGATCGCCCAGGCGCCGGCGCGCGGGCGCGGTCGAGGTGTCGGCGTGGATCAGGTCCACGTTCACGGGCAGGCTCAGCTCGTCGCGAAGGATCTTCCACGGATCCTCGTAGGCGGGGAGCACGTTCTCCGGCGAGAGGCCGAGCGTCTGCGCGAGCTCGCTCGCGAAGCGACCGGCGTCCACCTCCGTGCGCTCGGGTCCCGCGTCGTCGTCCTCGGCCGCCTCCCAGAGCGCGACGCCGTCCTTGCGCCAGAAGCAGGAGAGCGCCCAGCGCGGCAGCGGCTCGCCGGGGTACCACTTGCCCTGGCCGAAATGCAGCAGCGCCCCGGGCGCGAAGCGCTCGCGCAGCCGGCGCAGGAGCTGCGTGGCGAGCTCGAGCTTCTTCGGCGACATCGCCGTGTAGTTCCACTCCGGCCCTTCCATGTCGTCGACGGAAATGAAGGTCGGCTCGCCGCCGACGGTGAGGCGCACGTCGTTGTCGGCGAGCTCACGGTCGACCTGTTGGCCCAGCACGTCGATCGCCGCCCACTGCGCCTCGGTGAACGGGCGAGTGACGCGCGGGTCTTCATGGATGCGCGTGACCGACATCTGGAAGTCGAGCCGGGTCTGGGTCACTTCCGTCATTCCGGTGACCGGCGCGGCGCTCCCGGGAAGCGCCGTGCAGGCGAGCGGGATGTGGCCCTCTCCGGCGAGGAGCCCCGAGGTCGCATCGAGGCCGATCCAGCCCGCGCCGGGCACGTACGCCTCGCACCACGCGTGCAGGTCGGTGAAGTCCTTCTCGGGGCCGCTGGGGCCGTCGAGCGACTTGCGGTCGGCGGCGAGCTGGATGAGGTAGCCCGACGCGAAGCGCGCGGCGATGCCCAGGAAGCGCAGCACCTGCACCAGCAGCCACGCCGAATCGCGGCACGAGCCCTGGCCGCACTCCAGGGTCTGCTCGGGCGTCTGGATGCCTTGCTCCATGCGCACGAGGTAGTCCACGTCCTCGCGCACCATGTGGTTGACCGCGATCAGCAGGTCGACGGTGCCGATCGACGTTCCGAGGAACTTCGCGCGCGCCTTGTCGACCCAGGCCATGAGGCGCGGCGTGGGCTGGACCTGCTCGAGGTAGGGCGCGAGCTCGCGGAAGTTCTCGTTGCTGTAGTTGAAGGGAAACTTCTCCGCGCTGGGATCCACGAAGAAATCGAACGGGTTGATGACGGTCATGTCGGCCACGAGGTCGACCTCGACCTTGAATTCCCGCGTCGGCCTGGGGATCACCAACCGTCCCAGGTAGTTGCTGTAGGGGTCCTGCTGC
>DATBEA010000088.1:0-5299 GCA_036276215.1 Usitatibacter sp. | reverse complement strand
TCCTCGATTCGCTGGCCGAGTGGCTCGACGAGAAGAACGTGGAGGTCGTCTACTGATGGACCTCCAGCTCGAAGGTCGGGGCGCGCTGGTGACCGGCGCTTCCGCGGGCATCGGCCGGGCCATCGCCAAGGCGCTCGCGCGCGAAGGCGCGCGGGTCGCGTGCGGCGGGCGGCGCACCGAGGCGCTCGAGTCGCTTGCCGCCGAGATCGTCGCGGCGGGCGGCGCGAAGCCCGTGCTCATCCCACACGACGCGATGCGTGACGACTACGTGGGCTCGCTCGCCTCGAAGGCCGAGGCGGGCGTGGGCCCGGTGCAGATCCTCGTGAACAACGCCGGGGGCAGTCGCAACTTCGGAAAGGACGCCACCGAGGAGCAATGGCAGGAGGCGCTCACGCTCAACTTCACGCGCCACCGGCAGCTCGCCATGCGATTGCTGCCCGCGATGGGCGAGCGCAAGTGGGGCCGCATCCTCAACATCACCGGCAAGATGGAGCCCGACAACGTGAACGGCGCCTTCTGCGCGAAGGCCGCGCTCGCCGCGTGGTCCAAGGGGCTTTCGCGCGAGGTGGGCAAGCTCGGCGTCACCGTGAACTGCATCGCGCCCGGGCGCATCATGAGCGACCAGATCCGGCGCAACTACACGCCCGAGTACCGCGCGTGGCAATCCGAGCACGAGATTCCCGCCGGGCGCTACGGCGAGCCCGAGGAGCTGGCCGACCTCGCCGTGTTCCTCGCGTCGCCTCGCGGGGCGTATGTGACGGGCGTGGTGTATCACGTGGACGGCGGGTTGCGGAGATATCAGTACTAGGGCGCCTCGCGCCCTAGCTCTTTCCAGCCAAGCCCCTCAGCTTTTCCACGATCGACGCCTCGACCTCCATCCCTTCCGTTTGCTGGCGCTTCATGGCGGCGATCTCGCGCTCGCCCGGAAGCCTCACGGGTGCCGCCGGATCGGCAGCGGGCGTGTCGTGCACGATCGCCGCGAAATCGGCCACGCGCGCGGCGAGCCATTGCGGGGATCCGAGGCGCGCCGTGTCGATCACGATGAAGAAGTGCCCGATGCGCTGCTCGAGCGCGGGCTCGTCGATCCAGGAGTTCACCCGCGTGAGGTACGAGGCATCCGAGAGCACCCCCGCGAAGAGGTCCACGAGGATCGCGAGGCCGTAGCCCTTGTAGCCGCCGAAGGGCAGCAGGAAGCCGTCGATCGCGGATTTCGGATCGGTCGTGGGATGGCCCTCGCGGTCCGTGGCCCACGTGGACGGGATCGATTCGCCTTTCCTCAACGCATCGCGCAGCTTCGCGCGCGCGACCACGCTCATCGCCATGTCGAGGATCACCGGGTCGGCGCCCGGGCGCGGGACGCCGAGGGCGAGCGGGTTGTTGCCGACGCGCGTGTCGCGCCCTCCCGTGGGCGCGATCGTGGGCGTCGCGTTGCTTCCGACGACAGAGGCGAACCCTTCCTGCGCGGCGATCCAGCAATAGGGCCCGCATGCGCCGAAGTGGTTGCTGGTGCGCGCGAACGCGGCAGCGATGCCTGTCTCGCGGGCGGCATCGAGCGCCGCGCGCAGCGCGCGCATGCCGACCGCGGGACCCACGCCGTTGTCGCCATCGACGCGCAAAAGCCCGGGCGCCACGCGCTCGACGCCGATGCGGGCGCAGGCCTTGATGCCGCCCAGGCCCAGGCGATCGCAATACGATTCGAGGCGGCTCACGCCGTGGGTGTGGTGGCCGAAGAGATCGCCCAGCACGAGGATGCGCGCGGTGTCCTCGGCTTCGCGCGGCGGCACCCCCGCGCCGCGCAACGCCCGCACGGCGAGCGCCGTGAGCTCGCCTTCGGTCATTCGGGCGTGATCTTCGCCTCGCGCACGATCTTGCCCCACTTCTCGGCCTCGCTGTCGATGTAGCGGGCGAGCTCCTCGCGGGTGGACGGCTGCGGCTCGAGGTCGTGCCTGGCGAGCTCGGCCTTCACGCCGGGATCCTTCAGCACCTTCACCAGCTCGCGGTTCCAGAAATCGAGGATCTCCCTTGGCGTCTTCGCGGGCGCCACGAACGCGTACCAGTTCATCGCCTCGAAGCCGGGATATCCGGATTCGGCGACCGTGGGCACGTCGGGCATCGTCGCCAGCCGCGTGGGGCCCGTCACCGCGAGGGCACGCAGCTTTCCGGCCTGGATGTGCGGCAGCGCCGTCGAGGGCACCGCCGGATACATGGTGACGCGGCCGCCCAGAAGGTCGGTCATCGCGGGCCCGCCGCCCTTGTAGGGAATGTGGACCATGTCGATCCCGGCGCGCTGCTTGAAGAGCTCCCCCGCGAGGTGGCCCGCGCCGCCCACGCCCGAGGAGGCGTAGTTCAGCTCGCCCGGCTTCGCCTTCGCGAGGGCCACGAACTCGGCGAGCGTCTTCGCGGGTACCTTGGCATTCACCACGAAGACGTTCGGGAACACCATTCCCATGGTGATGGGCGCGATGTCGCGCTTCGGGTCGTAGGAGAGCTCCTTGTACAGCGCCGGCGATACGCTGAGCGGTCCCACGGAGGAGAGCGAGATCATGTAGCCGTCCGGCGGCGCCGTGGCGATCTGCTGCGCGGCGATGTTGCCGCCCGCGCCGGCCTTGTTCTCCACGACCACGGTCTGGCCCAGGTTCTCGGTGAGCTTTCGCGCGACGATGCGCGCGGCGGTGTCGGTGCCGCCGCCGGGCGCGAAGCCCACGGTGAGCGTCACGGTTCGCGAGGGAAAGCCCTGTTGCGCGAAGGCCGTTCCCGCGGCGAGCGCGAGGCAAGACAGCAGGATCCTGGTGAACGTTTGCATTTTGGGAGGGCTCCGGAAATCGAACGCCTCCCATTGTGCCGTCATTCCGGGTGGATTTTTGCCGTGCGCACGACCGCGCTCCACTTCCCGGTCTCCCGGTCGATATAGCGGGCGAGCTCTTCGCGCGTCGAAGGCTGCGGATCGAGTCCGTGCTTCGCGAGCTCGGCCTTCACCGCGGGATCCTTCAACACCTTCACCAGCTCGCGGTTCCAGAAGTCGAGGATTTCCCCGGGCGTCCTCGCCGGCGCCACGAACGCATACCAGTTCATCGCCTCGAATCCGGGATAGCCCGATTCGGCGACGGTCGGCACGTTCGGCAGGGTGGCGATCCGCGTGGGCCCCGTCACGGCGAGTGCCCGCAGCTTGCCCGACTCGATGAACGGCTGCGCTGGGGAAGGCCCCGAGGGAAACATCGTGACCCGGCCGCCGATGAGGTCGGTGATCGCCGGTCCACCGCCCCTGTAGGGCACGTGGATCATGTCGATCCCGGCCGCCTGCTTGAAGAGCTCGCCCGCGAGGTGCGCCGCGCCGCCCACTCCCGGGGAGGCATAGGTGAGCTCGCCCGGTTTCGCCTTCGCGAGGGCGACCAGCTCCCCCAGCGTCCTCGCGGGAACGTTCGGATTCACGACGAAGACGTCGGGGAAGACCATTCCCATGGTGATGGGAGCGAGGTCGCGCTTCGGGCTATAGGAAAGCTCCGGGTAGAGCGACGGCGAAACCGAAAGGGGCCCGATGGACGAAAGCGAGATCGTGTAGCCGTCGGGCGGCGCGGCGGCGACCTGTTGCGCGGCGATGTTCCCGCCGGCGCCGGCGCGATTCTCGACGATCACGGCCTGGCCGATGTTCTCGGAGAGCTTCTTCGCGACGATGCGCGCCGCGAAATCGGTGCTGCCGCCGGGCGCGAATCCCACGGTGAGCGTCACCGGATGCGACGGGAATGGCGCCTGCGCGAAGGCGGCCGGCGTGGCGAGCGCGCAAGCGGCGACCAGGAACCCGATGGGCTTCATGATTTCCTCCCCAGCTCGTGCGCATACAATTGTGCACCTTCCCCGCATGCCCGCCGGCATCTCCATCCCAATGGACTTCTCGCGTACCTTCGACCTGCTGGTGCTGGGCGGCGGGAACGCGGCGCTCTGCGCGGCGATCACCGCGCGCCGCGCGGGACTTTCGGTGCTGCTGCTCGAATCCGCGCCCGTGGCGTTTCGCGGCGGAAACAGCCGCCACACGCGCAACATCCGCACGATGCATCCGGGGCCCTTCGAGGTGCTCGCCGATGCCTATCCGGAAGAGGAGTACTGGGACGACCTGCTCAAGGTCACGGGCGGGATCACCGACGAGCGGCTCGCGCGCATGACCATCCGCGGCACCATGGACCATCTGCCCTGGATGAAGCGCCACGGCGTGCGCTTCCAGGCGCCCCTGGGCGGGACGCTCCACCTCGCGCGCACCAATGCCTTCTTCCTGGGCGGCGGCAAGGCGCTCGTCAACGCCTACTACGCGGCGGGCGCGGCGCTCGGCGTCGAGATCGTCTACGAAGCCGAGGTGATCGACCTCGAGATGGAAGGCGGGCGTTTCGTCGCCGCGACGGTGGCGCATGGCGGCGCCCACCACCGCGTGCAGGCCAGGGCCGTTGTTGCGGCGGCGGGCGGGTTCGAATCGAACCTCGAGTGGCTGCGCGAGGCGTGGGGACCGGTCGCGGAGAACATCATCGTGCGCGGCACGCCGTACAACATGGGCAAGGTGCTGAAGGTGCTGCTGGCCCGCGGAGCCAAGTCCGTGGGCGATCCGGCGCAGGGGCACTACGTGGCGATCGACGCGCGCTCGCCGCGCTTCGACGGCGGCATCGTGACGCGCGTGGACGCCGTCTCGCTCGGCATCGTCGTGAACCGCGATGCGAAGCGCTTCTACGACGAGGGCGAGGATTTCTGGCCCAAGCGCTACGCCATCTGGGGACGGCTCGTCGCCGGCCAGCCGGGGCAGATCGCCTACGCGATCATCGACGCGAAACCCATGGGCAAGTTCATGCCGCCGGTGTTCCCGCCGCTTCGCGCGCCGTCGATCCGCGCGCTCGGCGCCGAGCTGGGCCTCGATGGCGCGGCGCTGGAGGCGACGGTGTCGCGCTTCAACGCGTCGGTGCGCCCCGGCACGTTCGACCACACCGTCCTCGACGATTGCGCGACCCGCGACCTCGATCCGCCCAAGACCCACTGGGCGCGCGCGCTCGACACGCCGCCATTCTTCGCGTGGCCACTCCGGCCCGGGATCACGTTCACGTACCTCAGCGTGGGGATCGACGAGAAGGCGCGAATGCTGATGGAAGATGGCAAGCCCGCCGAGAACGTCTTCGCCGCCGGCGAGATCATGGCGGGCAACGTGCTCGGCAAGGGGTACCTCGCCGGCATCGGCATGTCGATCGGCACGACTTTCGGACGCATCGCGGGCGAGGAGGCCGCGCGCCACGCCGCCGCGTGACGCGATCTCGCCGGCCCTCGCGGC
>DATBEA010000087.1:0-5316 GCA_036276215.1 Usitatibacter sp. | reverse complement strand
TCCTTCGCCGACCAGCTCTACGTGTTGAGGGAGCACATCGGATTTGTGCGCGGCCGGATCAACCGGGACGCCACTCGCGAGGCGCCGGCGGCGAGCGTCACTTCGTGACGGCAGCATCGCCGCCTGGCTTTTCCCAGCTTGCCTAGAGCGTCTCGCCTTCCTTGAGAAGCCCCGCGGCGCGAAGCGACTCGTCGAGCCACTTGGGCTTGAGGCCCTTGCCCTGCTGGATGCCGGCGATGCGCGCGGTCTCGTCGTCCACCTTCTTCTGGGCGGCCTCCAGGAGCGAAGCCGCCTTGTCGCGCTCGACCGCGACCACGCCGTCGGCATCGCCCACGATGAGGTCGCCGGGCGAGACCGCGATGCCGCCGCACGAGATGGGCCAGTTGATGCGCCCCGGAATGAACTTGGTGGGACCGTTGGGATTCGCGCCCACGGAGAACACGGGAAAGCCGAGGTCGCGAAGCTCGAGCGTGTCGCGCGCGGCGCCGTCCATCACCACGCCGCCCAGCTTGAGCTGCTTGCACGCGTTGATCATGATGGCGCCCATCAACGCGCAGGTGCGGTCGGCCTTGCCGTCGATCACCAGGATGTCGCCGGGCTTGGCCAGCGTGATCGCCGTGTGGATCATGAGGTTGTCCCCGCCGCGCACCTCGACCGTATAGGCCGGCCCGCAGAGCTTCATCTCCGGCGAGATCGGCGTGATGCGGCCATTCATGGTGCCGCGGCGGCCCGCCACGTCGGCCAGGATGGCGGCCTGGAATTGCGAGGCGCGCCGGACCACGTCGGGGCCCACGCGCTCGATGTCCTTGATGATCTCGGAAGGCTGCTTGTCGCTCATGGTTCAGTCCAAGGGGGTCGATGAGAATTCGGGGAGCGCCTCGGCTCGCGCCGACAACGCCACGATGGCGGGATAGCAAGATGCGGGAATGTCATCGGTCCCATGGAGTCGGCTGAAGCGCCACCCGCACGCGACCATCACGTCGGCGGCGTCCATGCGCTCGCCGCCCAGCCACGGCGCGGCTTTCGCGACGAGGGGCTCCAGCTCGGCGAAGGCGGTGTTCGCCTGGGCGATCACGCGATCGAGCCACGGCGCATGCTGCTTCTCGGTGGGCCTGCGCTCGCGCTCGTAGACCATCGAGACGACCTTGTCGGTGGCCGCGAGCGCGAGGCCGAGCACGTGCAGCGCCTTCTGCCGGGACGCCACGTCCTGGGGCATGAGGCGCCGCGACGCGGGCAGCGTCGACTCGACGTAGTCGAGGATCAGCGTCGAATCCATGAGCACCGTGCCGTCGTCGCACACGAGCGTCGGCGCCTTGATGACGGGATTCAACTTGCGAAACTCGTCCATGTGCCGGAAGACCGAAACGGCGCGGTGCTCGAACGGCACCCCCATGAGCTTGAGCGACACCGCGCAGCGGCGCACGTAGGGCGAATCGAGCATGCCGACGAGGAGCATGCCCGGGATTCTAAGCGATCGTCACCGATGAGGAATGAAGTGCTGGACCGGGATGGCGCGGCGCACCCGATCGATGAACCGGGCAATCGTGCCCCATCGTTCGGCGAGCTTCTCGCCCATCTCGAGGTTCCCCTGCGCCTCGGCCCGCTCCCGCTTCGAGCGGATCGCGGCGAGCCTGGATCCGATTCGTTCGATTTCCATGCCAGCCCCCTTGGGAAGGATCGCGGGCCATTGGATCGGTCCCGCGCATTCCACCTTAGCCGGGATGCTGCAGCGCAACAAGCGAATGCTATTGCCGCGATGGCGGAGAAATTTTGCGGTGCCGCAGAAAGAAAGGCTAGAAAACCCAGAGGTCGTCCCACGGCAGCTCGACCCAGTGGACGCCCTTCGCGAGGGCCGCCGTTCCGTGAGCGCGCAGCGTCGCGGCGCCAAGGTGGAAAACGTGCTCCCACTTGTCGCCCAGGAACATCGAGGTCGCGAGCTCGGCCTGCACGCGATTGTCGCCGGGACCGCCCGCGAGCCGCACACGCTCGACGCGGATCATGGCCGTGCCCTTGCCGCCCGCGGCCACGCCCTGCGAGGCCCGTCCCCGCAGGCTCCAGCCTTCCCCCGCGATCGTCGCCTCGTTGTCGCGCACTTCCTCGATGCGCCCCTCGAGCCGGTTGTTGCTGCCCATGAAGTCCGCGGTGAAGAGCGTGCGAGGCGTGTTGTACATCTCCTCGGGCGTGCCTTGCTGCTCGATCACCCCGTTGTTGAGGAGCAGGATCCGGTCCGACATCGCGAGCGCTTCGCCCTGGTCGTGCGTCACCACCAGCGCCGAGAGCTGCATCTCGAGGATGAGGGTGCGCAGCCACGCACGCGCCTCCTCGCGCAGCTTGGCGTCCAGGTTGGAGAGCGGCTCGTCCATGAGGATCACGGGCGGGTTGTAGACGAGCGCCCTCGCGATCGCCACGCGTTGCTGCTGGCCGCCGGACAGTTGGTGCGGGAAGCGCGCGGCGAGGTGCCCGAGCGAGAGCTCCGAGAGCGCCTTCTTCACGCGCGTGTCGATTTCCGAGGAAGGCACCTTGCGAAGCTTCAGGCCGAAAGCCACGTTGTCGAACACGGTCTTGTGGGGCCAGAGCGCGTAGGACTGGAACACGAGCCCCAGGTTGCGGCCCTCGGCGGGGATGTCGAGGCCGGCCGCGCCGTCGAACACCTTCTTCTCGCCGATGGCGATGGAGCCGCCGCTGGGCGCCTCCAGCCCCGCGACCGCGCGCAGCAGCGTGGTCTTGCCGCTGCCCGACGGCCCCAGCAGCGAGACCACCTCGCCGCGGTTCAGCTCCATCGACACGCCCTTCAGGATCGGGTTGTCGCCGTACGCGAGATGCAGGTCCTGGACCGTCAGTTCAGCCATGGTTGTTCCTGTCGCGTACAAAAGGCTTTGAAAGCGCAGATGAACGCAGATGGAGCGCAGATTTCCGCAGATGCAATGCTATCCATTCGCGACGAACCAAACATTGGCACGAAGCCCTGAGAATTCTGTGTGCTTCATCTGCGTT
Source organism: Usitatibacter sp. (assembly GCA_036276215.1). Taxonomy (GTDB): domain Bacteria; phylum Pseudomonadota; class Gammaproteobacteria; order Burkholderiales; family Usitatibacteraceae; genus Usitatibacter. The sequence goes on along the minus strand of DATBEA010000087.1, from coordinate 2,322 downwards.
CATCTGCGCTCCATCTGCGTTCATCTGCGTCCCATGCTTTAGTCGCGCAGCTTCACGCCGAAGCGCAGCGCGATCATGAGCCCGACGCCCACGAGCACGATGTTGATGAGGGCGAGCGCCGCCACGATGTCGATCGCCCCGCCCTGCCAGAGCGACACCAGCTCCGCGCCGATCACCTCCGTCCCGGGCGCGAGCAGGTAGACGCCCGTGGAGTACTCACGCTCGAAGATCATGAAGACGAGGAGCCACGACCCGATGAGGCCCGGCCGGATGAGCGGCAGCGTGATGGAGCGCGAGATCAGGCCGCGGGAAGCGCCCACGGAGCGGCCCGCCTCCTCGAGCTCGGGGCTCACCTGCATGAGCGACGATGAGATGAGGCGCATGCCGTAGGCGAGCCAGACCACGGAGTACGCGAGCCACATGCTGAAGATCGTCGTGCGCAGCGGCGTGAGCGGCGGGAAGAAGAGGAAGACCCAGAGGAACGCGAGGCCGGCGAGCAGCCCCGGGACCGCGCGCGGGACCAGCACCAGGTAGTCGATGAAGCGCGACCAGCCGTCGTTGCGCCGGTGGGTGGCGAAGCCGATGGCGGTGTAGCACGCGACCGTGAGCGCGCCGCCCACCGTGCCGATGAGGACCGTGTTCAGGATCGCGCGCTTGTGGGTGGGCTCGTTCCACACCTCGCGGAAACCGTCGAGCGTCCACACCTCCGAGAGCTTCATCCCGAAGCCCCAGCTCGAGACGAAGGCGCGCAGCGCGATCCCCGAGAGGGGCACGACCACCGTCACGAAGAGGAACACGAGGATCACGGCGAAGGCGATCCACATCCACGGTCCCAGGGGCAGCTCGCGCATGCGGCCGGCCTTGCCCTTGATGGTCGCGTACTTGCGCGCGCCCACGAGGAGCCGGCGCTGGATCAGCACCAGCGGGAACGTGATCGCGACGATGCAGATCGCCACCGCGGCCATCAAGTGGTACGAGGGCGTGCCGAGCTTGTTGGTGAGCTTGTAGAGGTACGTCGACAGGACCAGGATCCCCTCGGGATCGCCCAGGACCAGGGGCAGGCCGAAGAGCTCGAAGCCCAGGAAGAAGACGAGCACGGCGGAGAAAAGGAGCGAAGGCATGATGAGCGGAAGGCTCACCGACACCGCCACGCGGAAGGGCGAGGCTCCCACCACGCGCGCCGCCTCCTCCACGTCGGAGCCCAGGTTCTTGAGCGCCGAGGTCGCGTAGATGTAGACGTTGGGCACGTGCGTGAGCCCGGCGATCACGGTCATCGCCAGCACCGAGTAGATGCCCCAGGGCGCCACGCCGAAGAGGTCCTGCGCCCACACCGTGTAGAAGCCCACGGGGCCGGCGGCCACCACGAAGCCGAAGGAAAGCACCATGGGCGAGACGAACGAAGGCACTAGGAGCAGGGGCTCGAGCCAGCGCTTGCCCGGCAGGTCCGTGCGCTCCATGATGAAGGCGAGGAGCCCGCCCAGCGGCACGGCGATCACCACCATGCCGCTCGCGATGAGCACGGAATTCAGCGCCGCCTGCCAGAAGTCGTGGTCCTCGAAGATGAACCGGTAGGCGTCGAGGCCGACCGCCTTGTTCGCCTCGAAGAACGGCGCCGAGAGCAGGCTCTGGTAGACGATGAGCGACAGCGGCCCCAGGACCGCCATCGCGGTGACCGCGATGGTGAGCGTGCGCCACGAGAAAAGCCCCGCCGCATCGCCCTGGCGGGCGCCGCGTGCGGGGCTCGGCGCGGCGGCGGCCACCTAGCTACCCGAGAGCGCCGCTTTCCATTTCTTGATGAAGTCCAGCCGCTTCGTCGAGTCGAGCATCTCCGTGATCTCGCCGGCAACGGGAATCGGCTTGATGTTGGAGCCCAGCTCCTGCTTCAGCTTGGCCGCCGTGTAGGGCGCGTCCACGTCGTCGCGAATCGCGTAGAGCTCGACGTCGCTGCCGATCATCTTCTGGCCGCGCTGCGAGAGCACGTAGTCGGTCCAGACCTTGGCCGCGTTCGGGTTCTTCGCACCCTTTCCGATGAACATCACGCGCGAGAGCACCAGCGTGTAGTCCTTGGGCAGCACGACGCCGAGGTTCGGGTCCTTCTTCGCGCGCACCAGCGCGTAGGAGCCCAGCACGTTGTAGCCCAGCAGGTGCTCGCCCGAGCTCACTTTCTCCAGCATGTTGCCGGTGCTCGAATAGACCTTGTAGTTGGTCTTGCCGAAGCCACGGATGATGTCGTCCATCTGCGGGAAGTACTTCGTATCCTGCACCACGAACATGAAGCCGACACCGCTCTTCTCGATGTCGTAGGTGGTGACCTTGCCCTTG
>DATBEA010000086.1:0-10125 GCA_036276215.1 Usitatibacter sp. | reverse complement strand
CGACCTGCGATACGCCTTCCGCCTCGAACGCGGAAAGATCGCGTCCCTCGACATCACAACCCGATAGGAGATCCGAGGCGATGAGCTTCGACCTGCAGCTCGACGACAAGCGCGCATTGGTGACCGGCGGCACCAAAGGCGTCGGCGCCGCGGTGGTGGAAGCGCTGCGCGACGCCGGAGCCCGCGTGGTGGCCACCGCGCGATCCGCGCCTTCCCGTGCCGTCGAAGGCGTTCACTTCGTTGGCGCCGATCTGTCGACGGCGGAGGGGGCTGGCGCGGTAGCGCGTGCGGTGATGCGGCATTTCGGCGGCATCGACATCCTCGTCAATGTGCTCGGGGGTTCCAGCGCGCCCGGCGGCGGATTCGCGGCGCTCGGCGACACGGAGTGGTCGAAGGAGCTGGACCAGAACCTGATGCCGGCGGTTCGTCTCGATCGCGCCCTGCTGCCCTCGATGATCGCGCAGGGTTCCGGCGTAGTCATCCACGTGACTTCCATCCAGCGCATCCTGCCGTTGCCCGAGTCCACGATCGCATACGCCGCGGCGAAGGCCGCACTCTCGACATACAGCAAGGCGCTCTCGAAGGAGATCACACCAAAGGGAATCCGCGTCGTCCGCGTTGCTCCCGGATGGGTCGAGACCGAGGCATCGGTCGCGCTGGCGGAGCGACTCGCCACGCACGCCGGTACAGACTACGAAGGCGGCAAGCAGATCATCATGAAAAGCCTGGGCGGAATCCCACTCGGCCGCCCCGCGAAACCGAAGGAGGTGGCAGACCTCATCACGTTCCTGGTTTCGCCGCGAGCGGCGTCGATTACCGGCACGGAGTACGTAATCGACGGCGGGACCGTTCCGACTGTCTAAATGCACCTAACCCACGACCCCCCTGGTTCGTAGCCCAGCTACTCTATCGAACTGAGGCTAAGGGCGCGAAGAGATTGAAATTATCGCGGGTTCGCGCCCGAAAAACGTCAGTGGATCTCGAGCTTTCTCGTGCCCGAAGGCTCCGAGGCGGCTTTCGGCAACCGGATCGTGAGGGTGCCGTTCTCGAACTTCGCCTCGGCGCGATCGGTGTCGACGCCCCGCGGCAGGGGTACCACGCGCTGGAAGGTTCCGAAGGACCTCTCGACGTGGTAACAGCCCTTCTCCTCCTTCTTCGTCTCGAGCTTCTTCTCGCCGCGCAGGACCAGGAACTCGTCCTCGACCAGGATCTCGACATCCTTGCGCTCGAGGCCAGGAAGCTCGGCCGTGATGCGCAGCGCCTGGCCGTCGTCCACCACGTCGATGCGCGGCTGGAAGGTGCCGGGGCTGAAATCGCCGAACCAGCGCTCGACCGTCGCGAGGCCGCCGAGCGGATCGCGAAAGAGCTCGCCCATCACGCGTAACGGATCAGGCGCCGTCTCCGCCTGCGACCTCGACGGAGCGCGCGGCTCATCGGACTTGCGCATGAACTTGAATGGATTCCACTTGGTCAGTTCGGGTGTCATGTCTCTCTCCTGGGTGCGAGGCGGCGCCTATCCCACTGGAACGAATTCGGGCAGTTCCTTGAGCGCTTCCTTGTTCGCGCCCGGCAGGATCACCTTGGGATGCATCTGGGTGAACTGCTTCATCGGAATGGCAACGCGGTGCTTGCCGAGCCCGATGAATCCGCCCACGTCGACCACGGCGACCGAAACTTCTCCGCTCGGCGAGATCACGAGGTCGCCGATCTTTCCGATCTTCTGGCCCGCATCGTTGTACACGTCGGAATTCATGAGCTTGGTCGCGCGGTAGCCGGAGGTGAGCAGGCCGGCCTCGGTAACGGTCACGCCGAGCGGGATCACGCCGGCGGTGGGAGCGGCCGAGGCTTGCTTCATCGGCGGCTGCAGTTGCTGCTGCGTGTCCTTCTTCTGCGCGATCGCTCCACCCGAAAGGGCCAGTGCGCAGATGGTAACCAGCAGGATCCTCGGATTCATCTTCATGGCAATCCTCCGTCGTTGGGGTGTCATCTGATCCTAGGAGGAGTCGGCGGAATCTTCTTCCGCGTTCTTGTGCGCAGTTGCAGAATCGTGTGATCAGCGCAACCTGAAGGCGCGCGGGGTGGTGCCGACGTGCTTGTGGAACACGTCGGTGAAATGCGCCTGGGTCTGGTAGCCCACGCGCGCCGCGACCTCGGTGAGCGGCAGGTCGCTGTCGCGAAGCAGGCTCTTCGCGTGCTCGATGCGCTGCGCGGTGATGTAGGCGTGCGGCGGCTGGCCCATGGCGCGCTTGAACATCCGCGCGAAGTGAAACGGGCTCAGGTGGACAGCAGCGGCGAGCTGGTCCAGGTGGACGGCGTCCGAAAGGTGGTGCTCGATGATCGCGAGCGTGTGATTCAGCTTGAGCGGCTCGAGCCCGCTTTTCACCAGCGCATCGGTGCGTTCGTTCGCAGCCAGATGAACCGCGATCACGCCCGCGAGCGATTCAAGGTACCCAGGCCCCGGAAGTCTCGCCATGCGGAACTCGTCGCGAAGCTCGTTGCCCACCGCGTGCAGGAACGGGTCCACCGCCTTGTGCCGCTCGCCCAGCTCCCGTGCTTCGCCCCAGGCTTCGACCGACTTCTTCGCGAAGAACTCGAAGTCGAGCTCGATCACGACCAGGTCGGACTGACGGCGCGACGATATACGGTGCAACTGCCTCGGCGGAATCACCGCAAGATGCCCGGCATCGCAGGGAATCACCACGATGATTCGGTCGCGGAGCTCGCATTGCGTGCTGGCGATCCGCGCGTGGTAATCGACCTTCATCGCCGTGCAACTCGCGGCGGCGTTCCCTGTGCTCATCGCACAGCGTAATGGCGAACGCCGCCGCGGCGCAATTGGTGCTTCGCCTACATCGATGTCACCCGTGGGCTACAGGGGCGATACGGCGATGCGGTTTTCCACCTTGGCCACGCCGGGCGCCATCCACGCGGCGCGCTGCGCTTCCTGGCGTTCGGCCCAGGAGCGCACCGTTCCCTTGAGCGTCACCTGGCTTCCGTCGGCCTCGACGACGATGTGATTCGCGTCGATCTCGGCATTGCGCTTGAAGGCTTCCTCGATCTTCTTCTTGACCTCGGTGGGCGCGACGTGCGGCTTGACCCGGATCTGATTGGTCACGCCCTTCGCGCCTTTCACCGGTCGCACCGCTCGTTCGGCCCGCTCGCGCTCGTAGTTCCACTCGACCTCGCCTTCGAGCGTGATCCATCCCGCCTTGGCCACGACCCTGGTCTTCTCCCAGTCGTAGGGGAGCATGGCCTTGATCGCCGCGACCGCGTCGCGGGCGATCTCGGGGTCGGGCCTGTCGTCGATCGCGGGAAGCCGCACTTCGATGTCATTCGCCAGGCCCGCGACCCCGGCCACGCGCTTCACGGCATCCTCGGCCTCGTACTTCTGCAGGAAGCTCTTGGTGAACCCGGTGAGGGTTACGACGCTGTCCTTCACCGCCACGGCGATGTCGGCGGCGTCGATGGCCGGTGTCCAGCGAAGCTCCGCTTCCACGTCACGCTTGATGTCGCTGTCGGATCTCATGGCAATCTCCTCGAGGGTAGGAAGGGACAGCCTAGGGGAGGCCTCGAAAAGGTTCTTCCGCGTCCTTGCGGAAGAATTTCTTCGGATTGCGCTCGCGGCCATGAGGAGTCTCGTCGCTACGCTTGCTTCGATCGTGATCTCAATGGCGGCGCATGCGGATTTCCCGGAGAAGCCCATTCAATTCCAATAAGATTGGGGTAATGAAAATATTCGCCCGGATCCTCTTCGTCCTTTCGCTTGGAGCCTTTCCTGCCCTTTCTGCAGGTCCCGCGCTCGAGGGCACCTGGACTTCGGATGCCGATGTCGAAGGCAACCTTGGATCCCAATGGGTCCTCGGCAAGGATGGACTCGCGACGTACACGTTCGGCACCTTCTCGGCGACCGAGCGCTCGCGCCTGCTCGCCCCCATCACGACCATGCAGGGGCGGTATCGCATCGACGGTCATGCGATCTGGCTCGACGTGAAAGGCAAGCCGCCGCTGGCTGCGCGACTCGCCGGGGAAGATGCGCTCTACGTTCGCGACCAGCAAGGTCGCGAGGCGCTGTACCACCGCCTTCGGTAATGGAAAAAGCCCTTGTCTCGTCGACAAGGGCTTTCGGAATCTGGCGCGCCCGGCAGGATTTGAACCCACGACCCCCTGGTTCGTAGCCAGGTACTCTATCCAACTGAGCTACGGGCGCGAAGAGTCGGAATTATATAGGAAAACCGGGGGATTCCCCCCGGTTTGGCCGCTCAACGGGAGCGCGATGCCCGGGTCCGAGCCGCCTTGCGGGCGGCGGCCGAGCGGCTCGCCGCGGAGCGCTTGCCCGCCGCACCCTTGGCTTGGCGCGAGAGCGCCGAACGCGACGCGGAGCTGCGCGGCATGCGCTTCAGCGCATTGAGGCTCGCGCGGGCGCGCTTGGCGGAGCTGCGCGTCCCGGCCTTGCGCTTGGGCGACGCGCGCTTCTTCGACGAGCCATTCGACTTGCGGTTCGGGTTGTCGCGGATGGGCACCCCCGCCCTGCGGGCTTCGGAAAGCCCGATCGCGATCGCTTGCTTCGCGTTCTTCGCCCCGTGCTCGCCTTCGCGGATCTTGTCGATCTCGCGGTGGACGAATTCACCGGCGGCGGTGCTCGCCGACTTGCCTTCCCGCAGGTCTTCCTTTGCCTTGGCGGTCGTGCGTTTGTCGGGCATGGTCGTCTCCTCGTAGTCGATATGAGGAACCGACGTGAACGCCGCGAAGAAGTTCCTCGCGAGCCTACCAGCCGCCGAAGCGCTCCCACGTCTCGGAGACGCGGCCTCGGCGAAGCACATGGTATTCGGCATGCTGCGCGGCGGTCGCGCACGCGTGGTTGGGCAGGATCCGAAGGAGCGAGCCGATGGGGAAGCGTTCGAAATCGAGGGGACCACCCCCGCGCCGCGCGACGATCCCGTGCTCCTGGTTGGCGTCGGCCACGATGAGATCGTCGATCGGCTTGCCCTCGACGTCGCAGGCGAGCCCGTAGCCCTGGTCGACCGATTGCTTTTGCGTGCCGCGGTCGCGCGAGAGCGCCATCCACCCCGCGTCGGTAATGAGCCAGCCTTTGTCCCGCTGGTGCCCGATCACCGACGTGAGCACCGAGATCGCGACGTCGTCCACGGCGCACACGCCCAGCCCCGCCATCACGAGGTCCTGGAACATGTAGACGCCCGTGCGCACCTCGCTCACCCCGGCGAACGAATCGGCGAAGGTGGCGGTCGGGGTCGAGCCCACGCTCACGACGGGCGACGCATGGCCTCGCTCGCGAAGGGCCGTCGCCGAGCTCACCACGGCGTTGCGCTCGCGAGTCGCCACTTCGCGGATCGCATCCGGCCCGTCGCAGTTGTACGAGTCGCCCGCGTGCGTCATGAGCCCCGCGAGCGAATCGCCCAGCACCTGCGCCACCTCGAAGAGCTCGGGCGCGCCGGGCTTCACGCCCGCGCGATGGCCGTCGCTGTCGATCTCCACGAGCGTGGGAATCCGGATTCCCTCCTTGTGGCTCGCATCGACGAGGCCTTTCGCGGCCTGGACGCTATCCACGATCGCGGAGACGCGGGCACCACGCCGGGCAAGCGCCGCCACGCGCCCCACCTTCGCGGGCACCATGCCGACCGCGTAGAGGATGTCGCGAAACCCGTGGTCGAAGAAGTATTCGGCTTCCCGGAGCGTGGAGACCGTGATCGGACCCGAGTCGGACCCGAGCGCGCGCTGCGCCACCTCGATGCTCTTCGCGGTCTTCACATGCGGGCGCAGGACCGCGCCGCTGGAGCGCACACGAGCGCGCATCCGCTCGCAGTTGCGCTCGAGCTTCTCGATGTCCAGGAGGAGTGCCGGGGTGTCGATTCCTTCCAGCATCCGCAAACTATAACCGAGCCACGGCGAGGCTACGGAACTGGTCACGGAAGAGTTTTTCGCCTCCTTGCGCAGGGTGGCGGATATAGCCCGCGCATTCGGCCTCGTCCCACCGGCGCAGTGCCTCTTGCGCGACCTTGCCGACCGCGAACACCGCGAGACGGTGCGTGAAGCAGCGCTGGAGCGCATCGAAAGCGGCGCGGCCCTGCGCCACTTCCGTGAGGCGCGGCTTGCGGTTGCTCGAAGGGCCACAGGGCCCGTCGAGGGGGCCGCCCTCTTCCGGCTGGTACGGATGCCACGGAAACGCGTTCCACAGCACGACCTCGTAAGGCGCGCCGGCGCGCTCGATCTCGCCCCAGATCACGGCCGCGCTTCTCTCGCGTTGCGGCTTCACCTTCGCATCGCGGCTCGTGAGCGCGAGGACGCGGCGTGCCACGAGGTCGCGCTTCTGGAGCAGCTCGGTTTCGGAGCAGAAGGCGATTCCCGTGAAGCGGCAGCCGCGGTGGCTGGGCGCCTCGCCCAGGAGCATCACCCGCGCATGCATGCGGCGCGCCTCGAGGTATGCGGCCATGTTGTCGCGGCGGTGCCGGGGCATCTCACGGCGCGGAGCGGCATCGCGCTCGTCGCTGTCGCTCCATGGATTGAAGACGCACGGCGAGCCCGAAGGCCCTGCCTGGAGAATCCCGAGGAAATCGTCTATCGCGCTCACCGCGCGAGAGGATACCTCAACCCATCTGCCGCATCTGCAGGCCCCAGCTCATCGGCAGTGGGGCCCCCGCCGCCCGTGCACGGTTCAGCCGCGCGATGTGCAGCGACGCGTGAAGAACAAGATCGAAGAGCGGTTCGAGGTCCGGGCCCTCGTGCGCCTTGTCCCGGCGCAGCGGCGCCAGCTTGAACGTGAGGTCGTCGATGTCGTCGTCGCAGCGGATGCGGCTGGGATGGCAGCAGCGGGGAAGCGAGGGGTCCTCGCTCTTCAGCGCGCCGAGGATGCGGCGCACGCACTCGACGGTCTCGCCGATCGTCTGCGCGCCCTCCACCTCGTCGTGCCACCTGCTTTCCATCGGATACCTCCTCGACGCCTGCAGTATCCCTTTGCCGGCGCCGCGAAGGCATCGGCACGGGATGATTCAGCGGTGGGGGGTTGGCGGCATGCGAGTAGGCGCGCGACGGACGAAACATTAAGCGATCGTTGCATAGCCGGTCCTTTCGGCATCGGCCGCCAGATTTTCCAAGCTGGAATAGGCAGTTACGTCGGGGGCCTCGAAGCGCTCGAGCACCACCTCGGTGAGCGCCGCACCATATTCGGGCCGCTCGTGAAGGCCCAGGAGGACTTCGCGCAAGCGCCCCGTGACCTTCGGATCCACTCCAGGTGCCGAGACGAGGAGCGGTATCGGCGCCCACGCGGTGTGTCCGACAGTGATCACGCCGCCCAGCCGCGCCGGATCGTGATGGCGAACGAGGTCCAGCCAATAGGAATCGAGCGCGATCATGTCCACCCTGCCCGACCTCAACGCTTCGAGCGCCGATGCGGGATTGCCCAGCGGACCCACGGCCTCGGAAAAGAGGCGCGGGCGCGCGTCGCTCACGAAGCCCGAGAGGTGGGCCCGTGGCGCGTTGAATCCCGAGTGCGATCCGGCCGCCATCCAGCCGAAGCGATGGCCGAAGGCGTCTTCCACGCGTGTCCACCCGCTCGCCTCGCGCACCAGGAAATCGCTGCGATAGCGGGGCAGCGACTCGTAGGCGGGCGGCGATGGCACGGGTGCCGCGATCGGCTGCATCGCGAGCGTGGAGCGCGCGAAAGGCCAGCCGCACATGAACGATGCGACCAGCCCCGGCTCGCGCCACAGCGACTCGATGGGCTCGGGATGGCCGTGCGCGATCGCCTCGACTTCAACGCCGGCATCGGCGAACACGCGGTCGAAGAGGGTGCGCCATGCGGCAGCCGCCTTCGGGCCCGCGTTGTACATGCGCGCCGAGGTGACGAGCCTCACGCGAAACGCAGGCGCTGCCCGATGCCCATGGCGTCCGCCTTGGCGAGCAAGGCATGGCCCAGCGCGATGTCGGTGATGCTCAAGCCCCGATGCCACAGCAGGATCGTCTCGTCGTCACGCTCGCGCCCGGGCTTGAGCCCCGCGACGATCTGCCCCAGCTCGGCGTGCAGGTTGCCTTCGTTGAGCCGGTCGCTGTCCACGTGCGCGCGCAGCGCGCCGAAGGGCAAGCCCTTGCGGCACTGGCCCCAGTCGTCCACCACCATCTTGTCCATGATGTCGGTAAGCGAGAGCTCGAGCGCGCTCATGGTGCCGTAGGGAATCACGAGCGCGCCCTTCCCGATCCACTCGGTCTTGAGCAACGGCTCGGGCCGCGGCAGGCGCGCCGCTTCCACGACGATGTCCGCGCCGCGCACGCACGATTCCCAATCGGCGGTGGCCTTCACCGGCTTTCCCAGGTCCTTCGCGAGCTTCGCGGCGAATGCGTCGCGGCTCTCGGGACGGCGCGAGTGCACGCGGATCTCCTCGAAATCGAAGAGATGGTCGAGGAGCCGCGCGTTCCAGTACGACGTGCCGCGCGACCCCACGTGGCCCAGCACGCGGCTGGCCTTGCGCGCGAGGTGGCGCGCACCGATGGCGGTGACAGCCCCTGTGCGCATGTCGGTGATGGCCGTCGCATCGATCACCGCGAGCGGCATTCCGGTGTCGGGCGAGAAGAGGTTCAGCAGCGCCATCTCCGAAGGCAGCCCTCGCTTGTAGTTGTCCACGAAGTCGCTCACGACCTTCACGCCCGCGACGCCCAGTGGCTTCACGTAGCCGCGCAGGATGTTGAAGTGGCCCTTGTCGGAAGACTCGGGAACGAGGTGCACGCGCGGCTCGACCACGGTTTGCCCGCGGCCCTGCGCCGCGAGCGCCGCCTCCACCGCGGCGAGGATCTCGTCGTCCGTGAGCGCCAGGCGCTCGACGTCGGGGCCGTTCAGGTACGCGATGTGAATGGCGGGCACGTCGCTATTGCTGCGGGCGGATGTTCGCCTTTCGCATGATGTCCGACCACTTGCCGGTCTCCGAGGCGATCATCGCCGCGAATTGCGCGGGCGTGTTGCCCATGGGCTCGAGGCCCAGCGCCGCGAGCTTGCCTCGCACCTCGGGGTCGCGCAGCGCTTCCGCTGCGTCGCGCTGGATCTTGTCGATGACCGCGGCGGGCGTGCCCGAACGCACGACCAATCCGTACCACGAGGTCACGTCGAATCCGGGCAGCCCGCTCTCCGCCACGGTGGGCACGTCGGGGAGCTGGGGCGAGCGATGCGGCGAGGCGATGGCGATCGCCACGAGCTTGCCGGCCTTCACGTGCTGGATCACGGTCGAGATGCCCGCGAACATCATCTGCACCTGGCCGCCCACGAGGTCGTTCACCGCGGGGGCGAGGCCTTTGTACGGAATGTGCTGCGCCTGGATCCCCGCCTCGATGTCGAGGAGCTCCCCCGCGAGGTGCGCGCCGCTGCCCTCCCCGGGCGAAGCGAAGTTGAGCTTGCCCGGGTTGGCCTTCGCATAGGCGATGAGCTCGGCGAAGGTGCGCGCGGGCACCGACGGGTGCACGACGAGGACGTTGGGCGAGGTCGCGAGCACGGTGACCGGGGCGAAGTCCTTCGCGGTGTCGAAGGTGAGCTTGAAGAGCGACGGGTTCACGGTGAGGTTGCCCGTGGGCGCCAGCACCAGCGTGTAGCCGTCGGGCGCGGCACGCGCGCCCTCGGCCATCCCGATGTTTCCCGAGGCGCCCACCTTGTTGTCGATGATCACGGGCTGGTTCCATTTCTCCGCGAGCTTCTGCCCCACGATGCGCGGCAAGGCATCGGCCACGCCGCCCGCGGCGAAGGGCACGATGATGTGCACGGGCTTCGCCGGCCACGCGTCCTGGGCAGACGCGGAACCGGCGAAAAGGGCGAGAAGCGAGAAGCCGAGGAAAAGGGTCTCAAGCGATGGTCGGTTCATTGACGAGCCTGTCTCTTTTGAAAAGGGCGGGAAAGAGTTTCATCCAGAGGGCCACCACGAGCAAGGTCCCGACGCCGCCGAACACCACGGCACCCACGGGACCCAGCAGCGCCGCGGTCGAGCCCGCGCGGAATTCGCCGAGCTGGTTGCTCGTGCTGATGAAGGTGGCGCTCACGGCGCTCACCCGCCCGCGCATCTCGTCGGGCGTCTCCACCTGGACCAGCGTCTGGCGCACCACCACGCTCACCATGTCCGCGGCCCCGCTCACGCC
>DATBEA010000085.1:0-5017 GCA_036276215.1 Usitatibacter sp. | reverse complement strand
ATGTTCCCGATGTCGAGCGATCGATACAGCCTGTTGAAGTACTCGATGTCGATGATCCCGGCGAGAACGCCGATGAAGCGTCCGTTGGCGTCGGTCACGCGCTTCGACACCGCGAACACCCAGCGCCCGGTCACCTGGCCTGTGAACGGTTCGCTCACGAAGCGCGCCCCGGCCGCACCGTCGCGCTGCGCCAGGAAATAGGGCCGCGACGAAAAGTCCGCGCCGATCTCGGTGCCCTCGTCGGTGCTCACGATGACCCGGCCGTTGCGGTCGAGCACCAGCACGGCGCGGATCTGCGGGATGCCCGAGATGCGGTCCTTCAGCCGCAAGGCGCGGCCGGACGGCTCGCCCACGCCCGCCGTCGAGATGTCTCCGGCGGCGGCGCTCAGCAGCACGTCGACCGATTCCAGCGAGCGCGCGGTCTGGTCCGCGAGCAGCGCCGTGAGGTTGTTGAAGTCGCGTAGCGCGTTGCGCTCGACGAGGTCGCGGTCGTTGCGCACGTCCCATAGCGCCGACAGCACGTTGATGGCCACCAGCAGCACGGCGAGGGCGAGGAGCATCCGCCGCATCGTCATGCCGGACAGGCCCTGCCGCGCGGTCGCTCGGCGCATCCGCTCAGGCGGCCGCGGGCCCGGCGAGCTCGGCCACCGCGTCAACCATCTCCTTGCGCGCGAAGGGCTTGGCGAACGCGCGCGCCGCGCCGAGGGCGATCGCGCCCTCGGGCGTGAGGGGCGCCCGCGCGGAGCGGAAGTGGCCGGAGATCGCGATCACCGGCAACCCCGGATAAAGCCGGGCCAGCTCGGCGATCACGGCGGCGCCGCCAAGACCCGGCATGTTGATGTCCGTTACCACGAGGGCCGGCCGGTGCGCGCGCGATTCCGCGATGCCGGCGCCACCGTCGCCCGCGATAGAGACGCGGTACCCGGCCGCGAGCAGCCAATCGGCCAGCAGCTCGCGCAGGATGGGGTCGTCGTCGATGACGAGGATTCGCCGGGGTTCTTCCATGCCCGTATCATGGAGCCGTCCCGGGGCGCCTGTTTCAGCTGAAACGGTGCGGCCGACAAGCCGATACGCTGGATTCCATGACGGTGGAAACGGATGTGAAAGCCCAGGAAACCGAGGCTCGGACGCACGAACCGCATATCCTCGCGGTGGACGACGATCCGCTGATCCGCGCGATGATCGCGGACTACCTCGCCAAGCACGACGTGCGGGTCACCGCGGTAGCCGACGGCAACGAGATGAGCCGCGTCCTCGCCGCCGAGGTGGTGGACCTCGTCGTGCTCGACCTCAAGCTGCGCTCCGAGGACGGCATGAGCCTCGCGCGCCGGCTGCGCGACGAGTCCGCCATCCCCATCATCATGCTCACCGGCCGCAGCGACGAGGCCGACCGCGTGATGGGCCTGGAGCTGGGCGCCGACGACTACGTGACCAAGCCCTTCAGCCCGCGCGAGCTGCTCGCCCGCATCCGAACCGTGCTGCGCCGGCGCCACGCTGAAGTGCGGCAGGGACGCCCGGAGGGCATCCGCGCCTACCGCTTCGACGGATGGGAGCTCAACCTCAACACCCGCAGGCTCGCCGCGCCCGGCGGGAGCGTGAGCGTGCTGAGCAAAGGGGAGTTCAGCCTCCTGGTGGTGCTCCTGGGCGCGCCGCATCGCATCCTCAACCGGGACCAGCTCCTGGACCTTTCACGCCTCCACAACGACGAAGTCTACAGCCGCGCCGTGGACATCCAGATCATGCGCCTGCGCCGCAAGATCGAGGCCGATCCCACGCAGCCGCGCTACATCCGCACCGAGCGCGGCAACGGCTACGTCTTCAGCGTCAATGTGGAAACCGTGTACTAGCGCGGCCTAGGGGCGCGAGCACATCACCGTCGCCTCGTAGAGCCAGCCTTCGCGCTCGAGGTCGTGCATGGTGGAATCGCTCGTGCTGTAGCGGTGGTTCGAGTCGAAGTGCGCGTTGCCCTGGTTGTAGGCGCGGTTCACGCCGATGTAGCCGTCGGGGCAGCGAAGCATCGCATCCACCGGCTGCACGTAGAAGGAAACGCCGGCATAGCTCCAGCCCGAGTTGGCGGACTTCAATCCCGCGCAGTCGCTGGCGCTCGAGGTGAAGAAGGACATGGACAGCCGGTAGTTGCCGCGCGGCTCGAAGCGGCATACGGGCGCGACCGCGGCAAGCGATGCGTCGGCCGGCTTGAGCGGCCATGCCTTGAAACCCTGGCCGGTAAGGCTCCAACCGGTGGGGCCCGGGAAGGTCAGGATCGAGTTCGCCTCGTACGCGTCGCCGGTGATGTAGTAGTGGTTGATGTTCGAGTTGTAGAGCTCGCGCACGTACACCTCGTTGCTCGCGGGCGGGAACGGCAGGTGCACGTCCACCGTCATCGTGTCCGCGCGGCCGCCGACGACGGTCTCCATCCGCACGAAGCGGCCGAACGCGCCGGGATCGGCCTTCACGTCGAGGTAGGCGTCGAAGAAGTTCACCATCCAGGTGAAGAGGTCGCCCGCGTCCTCGGGGCGCAGCTCGTGCTTGCCGCCCTGCCACTCCACCATGTAGCGCGTATTGGTGAAGTTGTTGAGCGCCTGCTTCATCTGGGTGAGCGGGGCGGTGGTGTCGTCGGTGCCCGAGATCGCGAGGTAGGGCTTGTTCACGAGCTTCGCGCCCGACTGCTGGTGGCAGAAGCCGTTCAGGAAGGAATAGCCCGCCCAGGGCACGTAGCCCACGAAGGCCCGGATGCGCGGGTCGTGCTCGGGCGTGTCGCAGTGCTCGCCCAGCGTGGTCGTGGCGTCGGCCCCGGCGAGCATGGTCATCGCGGCGCCGCCCATGCTCGCGCCGAAACCGCCGATGCGCGAGGCATCGATGCCGGGCGAAAGGCCCGGGTCGGCGAGCAGGAGGTCGAGCATCTGCTTCAGGGACAGCGGCCGGACCATCTCCAGCTCGACCACGTCGCCGAAGCTGGTGAGGAGGTAGAAGAAGTCGCTCACGTCCTCGATGCGCACTCGCGAGAAGCGCGGGTCGCCGTGGAAGACGCCCGCCACCATGAAGCCCTGCGCCGCGAGCTCGGTCATCACGCTCACGTAACCCGAGCTGATGGGGCTTCCGGTGAGGCCGTGCGAATACACGATGAGCGGGAGTGGCTGCACGCCCGGCGTGTTGGGCAGCGGCAGGCCGGGAGCGAGGGTCGAGGCGTATTCGTTCGCCGGGATGATCTGCGGGAGCGCGCCCGGCTTCTGCATGTGGGGGATCACGTCGCCCGTGCCCGGCAGCGTGTAGTCCGCATCGGTGTTGTTGCGGCTGGTGGGATAGCAGACGATGGCCACGTACGGGATCGTGCCTCCCGCGTGGTTCACGTAGAGGTTCCTCTTGTCGGGAACCTGGGCGGTGAAATGCACGGCCGACTGCGGGTTTCGCAGGATGTCGGTGATGTAGTGGCCGTTACGCCCCTCCCAATAGTCGGAGGCCGAGGCGCCCGGGGCGATGAGGGAAGCGTCCTGCTCGATGTTCGTGCAAGCGACGTCGAGCTTGCCCGGGGCGATCGGCTGGACCGTATCGGTGTGGTTGAAGGCACGCGCCCCCAGGCTCGCGGCGAGCGCGAGAAGGGCGGCGGCCCGGATGAGAAAAGTCGTCATGCTCGGCAAGGTAGAATCCCCCCTCCAATTATAGGTTCGGCCCCACGCCCATGGACGACAACGACAAGGTCCGGCGCATCCTGAAAGGCTGCCGCACCATTGCAGTTGTAGGCTTGTCCGCCCAATGGCACCGGCCGAGCTTCTTTGCCGCCAAGTACCTCCAGGAGCACGGCTACCGGGTGATCCCGGTGAACCCCGGGTACGAGACGATCCTGGGCGAGCGTTGCTACAAGCGCCTCGCCGACATCCCGGAGAAGGTCGACGTGGTGGACTGCTTCCGCAAGGCCGCCGAGATCCCGGCCCTCGCCGAGGAGGCGATCGCCATCGGGGCCAGGGTGCTGTGGATGCAGCTCGGCGTGGAAAACGGCGAGGCCCGCGCCCGGGCCGAGGCGGCCGGGCTGCAGGTGGTCGAGAATCGGTGCATGAAGATCGAGCATGGAAGGTTCTTCGGCGGCCTCGGATGGGCCGGGGTCAACACGAAGGTGATTTCGGCCAAACGCGCGTCCTTGTAGGACCAGAGACCTAACGCGCGAGGGCCTCGAACGGAGGACAGGATGCAAATGGAAACCTGGCTCGTCTGGGCGGTGGCTGGCTTCGTCCTGGTCATCGCGGAGCTCGTCAGCGGGACTTTCTACCTCCTGGTGGTGGGCGTCGGGGCCTTTGCCGGGGCGCTCGCCGCCTGGCTGGGCGCGGGACTGGTGGTCCAGGCCCTGGTGAGCGGCCTGGTTTCGGTGGTGGGCGCCTGGCTCGTCCATACCTGGCATGCCCGCCAGCCCGTCACGGCCCAGGGCTCGAACTTCCTCGACCGCGGGCAGCCCGTGGTCCTCGAGGGCTGGGCCAACGAGACGGCGAGCATCGCCCGCGTGAAGTACCGCGGCAGCACGTGGGAGGCGCGCCTCGCGCAGCCCGGCGAGCGCCCCGCACCCGGCACCACGCTCTACATCGAAGGCCAGGACGGCAACACGCTCCTTGTCGCGGCGGCGCCCCCGGCGCACTGACCGCATTTCCCAACGACGTAGAACACCAACAACAGGGAGACGACAATGTTCGGCAAAGTCATCATCGCGGTCATCGTCACGGTCGCGGTCGCATTCCTTTCGCACAGCCCGGCGCTCACCGTCGCGACCTTCATCATCGCCATGTTCGTGGTGCTGGTCGCCGAGGGCGTGCGCATCGTGCCGCAGCAGAACGCGTGGGTCGTGGAGCGCCTGGGCAAGTTCTTCCGCGTGCTCGAGCCGGGCCTGAACCTCATCGTGCCGTTCATGGACCGCGTCGCGTACAAGCACTCGCTGAAGGAAGTCCCGCTCGACGTGCCCGAGCAGGTCTGCATCACCAAGGACAACACCCAGCTCTCGGTGGACGGCATCCTCTACTTCCAGGTGGTGGAT
>DATBEA010000084.1:0-7104 GCA_036276215.1 Usitatibacter sp. | reverse complement strand
CGCCCACGTGATGCTCCTGCCCAGCTACAGCGAGGGCATGCCGTATGCGCTGCTGGAGGCGATGGCCGCGGGGATCCCGGTGGTCGCAACGCCGGTGGGGGCGATTCCCGACGTGCTCGCAAACGGCACCCACGGCTACCTGGTGCCGCCGCGCGACGCCAAGGCCATCGCCGAGGCGCTCGCGCTGATGGCCGGCGACCGCGAGCAGCTCTCGTGGATGAGCCGCGCATGCCGCCGGCGCATCCGTGCCGCCTTCTCCATCGATCGCCTCGCGCAGGAGCTCGCCCTCGTCTACGCGAGCTTGAGCGGCGAGCCGTCGGTGGCGGGCGTGGGAATTCCTTCCGTCGCGACAAGGCGTGGCACGGCAGCGGCGCGCCGGCCTGCCGCGGAAAGGCTCAAGGACTAGTCATGTGCGGCATCGCAGGCGCCATCGCGCCGCCTTCCAGCGGCATCACCCACGAGACCATCGGGCGCATGCTCGATGCGATCGCCCACCGCGGCCCGGACGGCCAGGGCATCGTCGAGTATCCGACGGCGCGGGGCGAGCGCGTGATCCTGGGCCATCGGCGCCTCGCGATCATCGATCCGGAAGGCGGCAAGCAGCCGATGTGCGACGACGCGGCCGGCCTTTCCATCACGTTCAACGGCGAGATCTACAACTTCCGCGAGCTTCGCGACGAGCTCCAGGCGTGCGGCTACCGCTTCGCCGTGCATTCGGATACCGAGGTGCTGCTGCGCGCCTACCAGCACTGGGGCGATCGCGTGGTCGAGCGGCTGCGCGGCATGTTCGCCTTCGCCATCTGGGATGCGCGCGTGCAGCGCCTTTTCCTCGCGCGCGACCGTTTCGGCGAGAAGCCCCTCTTCATCCGGGAAGAGGCGGGCGCTTTCTGCTTCGCGTCGGAGGTGAAGGCGCTCCTCGAGCTGCCCATGGCGCGCCCCGGGGTGAACCTCGGCGCCGTGTGGGATTTCCTCGCCTACCGGTATGTGCCGGGGCCCCGCACGCTCTTCGCGGGCGTGAGGAAGCTTCCGCCGGCCACGTGCGCCACATGGGAGAACGGCGTGCTCACGGAGCGCCGGTACTGGACGCCGCCGGATGGGCAGGCGCGCGGCACGCGGCGCGAGGCGCGAGAGGAAAACCGAGTCCCGGAGTTTCTCGACAAGCTCGATGAAGCGGTCAAGCTCCAGATGGTGAGCGACGTGCCTTTCGGCGCGTTCCTCTCGGGCGGCCTGGACTCGTCCACGATCGTGGCGCTCATGACGCGCCACAACAGCAACGTTCGCACCTTCTCGGTGGGCTTCGGCGAGGGCGGCTACAGCGAGCTCGCGTACGCGAACGTGGTGGCGAAGCACTTCGGCACGCAGCACCACGAGCTCACCGTGGGCTTCGACGACATCGTGTCGAACCTGCCGAAGCTCGTGGCCTTCCGCGACGCGCCGGTCTCCGAGCCTTCCGACATCCCGATCTACATGCTCGCCAGGGAAGCCTCGAAGACCGTGAAGATGGTCTTGACGGGCGAGGGCAGCGACGAGATCCTCGGGGGCTATCCCAAGCACGTCTTCGAGCGATTCGCGCAAAGCTGGCAGCTCCTGCCCGGTTACGTGCGCAACTCCCTCATCGCGCCGCTCACGCAGTCGCTGCCGTATGGATTTCGCCGCGCCAAGACCGCGGTCGCGAACCTCAACATCGAGGACTGGCGCGAGCGCTACGTGCGCTGGTTCGGCGCGCTCGACCACCGCGAGCGGGAGAAGCTCTCGGTGCTGCGCATGAACGGCGATCCCGCCGCGACCGACATCCCGCCCTTCGACGCCTCGCCCGGATCCTCGACGCTGCGAAGGATCCTCTACTTCGACCAGACTAGCTGGCTTCCGGACAACCTCCTCGAGCGCGGCGACCGGATGAGCATGGCCGCGTCGATCGAATCGCGCGTGCCGTTCCTCGACCATGAGCTCGCCCAGTTCGTCTCGACGCTGCCGGACAACTGCCGCGTGAAGGGACTCAAGACCAAGTGGATCCTGCGCCAGGCGGGAAAAAGCCTCATTCCCGGCGCCATCCTCGAGCGCCCGAAGGTGGGCTTCCGCGTGCCCGTGAACCAATGGTTCCAGGGGCCGCTCAAGGATTACCTGTGCGACCACTTGAAAGGCTCCGACTCGAAGACCCGGGAGTACTACGACCCCCAGGTGCTCGACCGCATGCTCGACGACCACATCGACGGACGGCAGAACCACGAAAAAACCCTATGGGCGCTCCTGAACCTCGAGATCTGGCACCGGCAGTACGCGTGAAGCCGTCCGCGGCGGGCGGCCTCGCGTGGAAGCTGAACCGGCTGCGCTGCATGTCGGCGGCGGAGATCGGCCATCGCGTGGTGAAGGCCGCCGCGATGCGCGCCGAGCGCTGGGGCTTCGCGCGCTGCAACGTGCCCGCGCCCGACCTCTCGCACTCGGCCTCGCCCTGGATCCATCGGGACGCCCGCGTCGATGCGGCGCCATACGTCGCTTCGGCCGAGCGAATCCTCGCGGGCCGCTACGACGTCTTCGCCCTCGAGGATGTGGATCTCGGAAACCCGCCGCGCTGGAACCGCGATCCCAAGACCGGCGTGGACGCGCCGCTCGACTTCGGCAAGCAGCTCGACTACCGCGACGAGCAACGCGTGGGCGACTGCAAGTACCTGTGGGAGCCCAATCGCCACCTGCACCTCGCGACACTCGCCCAGGCTTATGCGCTCACCGGCGAGATGCGCTTCGCCGATGCCGTGCGCGTGCAATTGGATAGCTGGTTCGCCGCATGTCCCTTCCGCATGGGCCCCAACTGGTCGAGCTCGCTGGAAGCGGGCCTTCGGCTCGTCAACTGGTCCGCGGCCTGGCACCTGCTGGGCGGAGCCGCCTCGCGGCTCTTCGAAGGCGAGGAGGGCGAGCGCTTCCGGCAGCGCTGGCTCGTTTCGGCCTACCAGCACTGCGAGTTCATCGCCGGGCACCTCTCGCTGCACTCGTCGGCGAACAACCACCTCATCGGGGAAGTGTCGGGCCTCTACATGGCCTGCGTGACGTGGCCGCACTGGGAGCGCTCGAAGCGCTGGGGCGCGCGCGCCAAGTCCATCCTCGAGCGCGAGGCGCTGCTCCAGAACGCGCCCGACGGCGTGAACCGCGAGCAGGCGGTCTCGTACCAGCAGTGGGAAATCGACTTGCTCATGCTGCCGCTCCTCGCCGCGCGCGCGGAAGGCGGCGATTTCACGCCCGCGTACGTGGCGCGCATCGAATCGATGCTCGAGTACGTGGCCTCCATCATGGACGCGGGCGGGAACCTGCCGATGTTCGGCGATGCGGACGACGGCTTCGTGGTGAGGCTCGATCCGCGCGAGGGCTTCTGCCGGTTCCGCTCGCAGCTCGCGACCGGCGCGATCCTCTTCGGCCGAGGCGACTTCAAGGCGAAGGCGGGGCGGCTCGACGACAAGACGCGTTGGCTGCTGGGGCCGCGCGCCGATCCCGATTTCGACGCGATCGAGTCGTCGGATGCGGTGCTTCCCGTCCGGCGGGAATTTCCCGACGGCGGCTACTACGTGATGGGCTGCGACTTCGAGACGCCCTCCGAGATCCGCCTCGTCGCCGACGCGGGTCCCCTGGGATACCGCGAGATCGCCGCCCACGGCCATGCCGACGCGCTCTCCTTCACGCTCTCCCTGGGCGGGGAGGAATTCCTCATCGATCCGGGCACGTTCGCCTACCATACGCAGCCCGAATGGCGCGCCTACTTCCGGGGCACCAGCGCGCACAACACCCTGCGCATCGATGGCCGCGACCAGTCCCAGCCCGGCGGGAATTTCATGTGGCTTCGCAAGGCCCGCGCCGGATGCTCGCGCTGGACGCCGGGCGCCGCGTTCGACTTCTTCGAGGGATGGCACGACGGCTACCGCGCGCTTCCCGATCCCGTGACGCACCGGCGCGCCATCGCGCTCGACAAGGCGGCGCGGCGCATCGTCGTCGAGGACACGCTGGAGATGGCCGGTCGCCACGAGGTCGAGCTTTTCCTGCATTGCCACGAGGATTGCGTCGTCGAGGCCGATTCCAACCTCGTCCGCATCGCGCGCGGCGCCAACCGCATCGAGATCCTGCTGCCCGAGGCCGCTTCGGGCGAGGTGCGCATCCTTCGCGGGAGCACGCACCCCCGCGGCGGCTGGAGCTCACGCGCCTTCGACCGCAAGCAACCCTGCGCCACGATCGCCTGGCGGGCGCGACTCGTCGGCCGATCCCTGCTTCGGACCACGATCGAATGCGCGGCCATGCTCCGTTCGGACCAGTCCCGGGGCTCCGCGCCCCGTGAGCGTATTCAACTGGGGTCGGCATCGTAGCGGGGTAGGGGACGAACCCCGGAGAACACGCAATGAAGATCAGCGTCATGGGCCTTGGCTATGTCGGTGCGGTGGCGGCGGGCTGCCTCGCCAAGGAAGGCCACGAAGTGATCGGCGTCGACCCGCAGCAGACCAAGGTCGACCTCATCAACGCCGGCAAGACCCCGATCATCGAGAAGGACATCGGCGAGATCATCCGCGCCGAGTCGGCGGCGCGGCGCCTCGTCGCGACCACGGACGTGAAGGCCGCGGTCATGGCGACCGACCTCTCGCTCGTATGCGTCGGCACGCCGAGCCTGGGCAACGGGCACATCGACTTGAAGTACGTGCGCCGCGTCTGCGAGCAGATCGGCGAGGCGTTGCGCGAGCACCCGGGCCACACGGTGGTCATGCGCTCGACGCTGCTCCCCGGATCCATGAAGGGTGTCGTGATCCCGGCGCTGGAAGCGGCATCGGGCCTCAAGGCCGGCGAGGACTTCGGCCTCGCCATCAACCCGGAATTCCTGCGCGAAGGCACCGCGGTCTTCGACTACTTCCACCCGCCCAAGACGGTGATCGGCGAGGTGGGCAAGGGCGCGGGCGACGTGCTCGAGAAGCTCTACGGGCATTTGCCCGGCCCCATGATCCGCACCGACTACGAGACGGCCGAGATGGTGAAGTACGCCGACAACTCCTGGCACGCGCTCAAGGTCGCCTATGCCAACGAGATCGGGAACATCTGCAAGGGGCTGGGCATCGACAGCCACAAGCTGATGGACATCTTCTGCCAGGACACGAAGCTGAACCTCTCGCCCTACTATTTGAAGCCCGGCTTCGCCTTCGGCGGCTCCTGCCTGCCCAAGGACGTCCGCGCGCTTTCGTACAAGGCGAAGCTCATGGACGTGAAGGTGCCGATCATCGACGCGATCCTGCCGTCCAACGACGAGCAGATCGAGCGCGGGATCCGCGCGGTGACCGACAAGGGCTCGAAGAAGGTCGGCATCCTGGGCTTCAGCTTCAAGGCCGGCACCGACGACCTGCGCGAAAGCCCCATGGTGGAGCTGGTCGAGCGCCTCATCGGCAAGGGCTACGACCTGCGCGTCTACGACAGCAACGTGCGCATCGCCGCGATCCACGGCGCCAACCGGGACTACATCCTGAACCACATCCCGCACATCTCGAAGCTCATGGTCGCCTCGATCGACGAGGTGCTCGGGCACGCGGAAACTCTCGTGATCGGCAACGGCTCGCCGGAATTCCGCGACATCCCCGCGCGCATCTCGGAGCACCAGCAGATCGTGGATCTTGTCCGGATCACGTCGGAGCGCAGCGTCACGGGCGTTTACGACGGACTTTGCTGGTAGGCGCGAGACGTGAGAAAAGTCCTCTTCCTGGTCGAAAACCTGCCGAGCCCGTTCGACCGGAGGGTATGGCAGGAAGCCACCGCGCTCAACGCCGCGGGCTACGGCGTGTCGATCATCTGCCCCACGGGCAAGGGGTGCGAGAAGCACTTCGAGAGCATCGGCGGGATCGAGATCCACCGCTACGACCTGCCCGTGGAGGCCGACGGCGCGCTGGGCTACGCGATCGAATATTCGCTCGCGCTCTTCTGGACGTTCGTGCTCTCGTGGAAGGTGCTCTTCACGCGCGGCTTCGACGCGATCCATGCATGCAATCCGCCGGACCTCTTCTTCCTCATCGGCGCGTTCTTCAAGCTGCTGGGCAAGAAATTCGTCTTCGACCACCACGACATCAACCCGGAGCTCTACGAGGCGAAGTTCGGCCGCCGCGATTTCTTCTGGAAGCTGATGGTGTGGTTCGAGCGCCTCACCTTCCGCACCGCGGACGTCTCGATCGCGACCAACCAATCCTACAAGCGCATCGCCATCGAGCGCGGCGGCATGGATCCTTCGCGCGTGTACGTGGTGCGCAGTGGCCCCAGCCTCGAGCGCCTGCGCGTGATGCCGCCGGAGCCGGCGCTGAAGTG
This sequence comes from Usitatibacter sp., assembly GCA_036276215.1. Lineage (GTDB taxonomy): Bacteria > Pseudomonadota > Gammaproteobacteria > Burkholderiales > Usitatibacteraceae > Usitatibacter. Next base: position 795 of record DATBEA010000084.1, on the reverse strand, counting down.
CGGGCGCCGCTTCCTGGTCGGCTACGTGGGCGTCATGGGCAAGCAGGAAGGCATCGACCTGCTGCTCTGCGCCGCGCGCCAGGTAGTGGACCTGCACGGGCGTCACGACATCCATTTCGGCATCGTGGGCGGGGGCACGTCGCTGGACGCGATGAAGGCGCTCGCGCGGCACCTCGACATCGAGGACTACGTGACCTTCACCGGCCGCGTGCCCGACGCGCAGCTCCTCGCGATGCTCAACACTTCCGACGTGTGCGTGAACCCGGACATCGCGAACCCGATGAACGACAAGAGCACCATGAACAAGATCATGGAGTACATGGCGCTCGGCAAGCCCATCGTGCAGTTCGACCTGGCCGAGGGACGATTCTCGGCGCAGGAAGCCTCGCTCTACGCGAAGCGCAACGACCCCGACGACCTCGCCGCGAAGATCATCGAGCTGGTCGACGACCCCGCGCGCCGCGCCGCGATGGGCGCCTACGGCCGCGCGCGCGTGGAGAACGAGCTCGAATGGCGCTACGAGGTGCCGAAGCTGCTCGCCGCCTACGAGGCGGCCTTCAGCGAGCCGCGCAGCGTGCTCGCGGGATCGGCAGGCGCGGCCGACTGAGTCCCGTGGTGGCCACGCGAAGCCACGGCGAAGAGCACCAGCGGCTCGATCTCGCGAAGGCGGCGACCGCCGTCCTCGAGGAGTGCCGCATGGTGCTGCCGGGGATCCAGGCGATCTTCGGCTTCCAGCTCACCGCGGTCTTCCAGCAGGCCTTCAGCGAGAAGCTCGACAAGGGCCAGCAACTCCTC
>DATBEA010000083.1:0-2879 GCA_036276215.1 Usitatibacter sp. | reverse complement strand
CTCTCGGCCTCGCGCGCCACCTTCTCGGGAGCATCGACGACCAGGGCGAGGTTGTCCTCGATATCGCGGATCGACTCGACGAGCTGTGCAATGCGCTCGCGGTGCGACTTCACTTCGCGTTCGAGGGATTCGAGCTGGTGGTCGTCCATGGACGCAGTGTGTACCCCGCCCGGGGACGCGGCTGTGAGAAACCGCACACCGCCGCGCCGGCCCATTGTTACGGCCGTCACGCGGCCAGGCGTTGCGCGTATCCCATGCCGCGGGTGTTCACGTAGGAAGCATAAAGCGAGTGGCTCGCCGCCATGAAGAGGCGGTTTCGCTTCACCCCGCCGAAGCAGACGTTGGCGCAACGCTCGGGCAGGTGGATGTGGCCGATGGCCTCTCCCGAGGGCGCGAAGATGCGAACGCCGTCCAGCTCCGGCGTACCGCCCCAGCCGCACCAGAGGTTGCCGGATTCGTCCACGCGGAAGCCGTCGGGCGTGCCTTCGCCCGCGTCCACGAGGACGCGCGCGGGGCCCAGGCGCTTGCCGTCGCTCCCCACCTCGAACGAGTGGATGCGCCGCGGCTTGCCGCACTCGACGATATAGAGCAGGCGCTCGTCGGGAGAGAAAGCGAGGCCGTTGGGCCGGTCGATGCCGGCCGCGGCCACGGTGACCGCGCCGTCCCCGTCGATCCGGTAGACGTTGTGCGGGAGCTCCGGCACAGCGCGCTCGCCTTCGTAGTCGGAGAGGATCCCGAAGGGCGGGTCCGTGAACCAGATGGAGCCGTCGGACTTCACCACCACGTCGTTGGGCGAATTGAGGCGCTTGCCCTCGAAGCCGTCGCACAGGACCGTGATGCGCCCGTCGTGCTCGGTGCGCGTGACCCGCCGGGTGCCGTGCTCGCACGTGACGAGCCGGCCTTCGCGGTCGCGCGTGTTGCCGTTGGCGAAGCCCGACGGTTGGCGCCACGGGGTGACCGCGCCGGTCTGCTCGTCCCAGCGCAGGATCCGCTCGTTCGGGATGTCGCTCCAGAGGAGCACGCGTTGGTCGCCGAGCCACACGGGGCCTTCGGCCCAGCGGCATCCGCCCGCGAGGCGCTCTACGGCGGCGCTGCCGATGCGAAGGCGGTCGAAGCGCGGGTCGAGCGACTCGATCGAAGGGTCGGGATAGCGGGCTGCGGGTTTCCAGTCACTCATGGGATTTCGTCCTCAAGCGCGTTCCGTGTGATCATTACCGCCCGGCCAAAGCCGGCACGATAACATCCGAGGAGAGCCCATGAAGATCCGTGCATTCGGCGCGCTCGTGCTCGCCGCCTTCGTCCTGGCGGCAACGGCCGCCGGCGCCCAGACCAAGCTCAAGTGGGCCCACGTCTACGAGACCAGCGAGCCGTACCACACCGAGGCGCTCTGGGCCGCGCAGGAGATCGGGAAGCGCACCAACGGCCGCTACGAGATCGACGTCTTCCCCGCGTCCACGCTCGGCAAGGAAACCGACATCAACCAGGCGCTCTCCCTGGGCACCATCGACATCATCTATACGGGCATGGCCTTCGCCGGACGCGCGTACCCGCCCATGTCGATCGCCTCCGGCCCCTTCGTCTTCCGCGATTTCGACCACTGGTCGAAATTCCGCGACGGCCCGATCTTCAAGGAGCTCGCGAAGGGCTACGAGGACAAGACCGGCCACCACGTGGTCGGCTACACGTACTACGGCCAGCGCCACCTCACCGCCAACAAGATGGTCACCAAGCCCGAGGACATGAAGGGCATGAAGCTGCGCGTGCCCGACGCGCCGCTCTTCGTGATGTTCCCGCGCGCCGTCGGGGCCAATCCCACGCCGATCGCGTTCGCGGAGGTGTACCTCGCCCTCCAGAACGGCACCGTGGACGCGCAGGAAAACCCGCTTCCCACCATCGACGCGAAGAAGTTCTACGAGGTGCAGAAGTACATCATCCTCACCGGCCACATCACCGAATCGCTGGTGACCGTGGTCGCGGGCGACAGCTGGAAGAAGCTCTCCGACGCGGACAAGAAGATCTTCTCCGACGTGCTCTGGGAGGCCTCGACCCGCGCCACGAAGGAGATCGCCGACCAGGAGAGCAAGCTCGCCGCGGACTTCGAGAAGCGCGGCAAGACGGTCGTGAGGGTCGACCGCGGCCCGTTCATCAAGGCGGTGCAGCCGGCGCTCACCTCGCCGGACGCTCCCTGGTCCCGTGATCTCTACAACCGGGTGGAAGCGATCCGCTAGCCGACCGCGAGGATCCAGGCCGTCCCGATCGTGAGGAACACCGCCATGAAGAAGAGGGTCGTGTAAAGCCCCAGGCGGTAGAGCTCGCGTTGCGTGAGGTATCCGCTGCCCACGAAGATGATGTTCTGGCTTCCGCCCTGCGGCGTGATGACCGAGAAGTAGCTGCTCGCGAAGAGCAGGGCGAATCCCATGAGCGCCGGCGGCACGCCGCCGCGCACGCCCACGTCCATGAACACGCCCAGGAGCGCAAGGATCTGCGACGACTGGCTCACGAACATGTAGTGGACCGCCACGTAGATCACGATGAGCGTGAGGTAGGTCATCGGCCACGGCAGGCCGCCCAGCTGCGAGGCGAGCCGCTGCCCCGCGTAGCTCATGAACCCCAGCTCGTTCAGCTGCCCGCTCAGCGCGAAGAGCACGGCGAGCCAGAGGAACGTGGCGAGCGTGTCGCCCTGCTTCGCGATGTCCGCCATCGTGAGCACGTTGGCCATCAGCAGCACGCCCAGCCCCGCGAAAGCCACGATCGTCACGCTGATGTGCAGCGGCTCGGCGAAGACCCAACCTGTGACCAAGAGTGCGAATGCGACCGCCGTGATCCACTCGTCGCGGGTGAGGCGCCCTTTGGCGGCGAGCTCCGCCCGCGCCGCGGCG
>DATBEA010000082.1:0-1745 GCA_036276215.1 Usitatibacter sp. | reverse complement strand
GTCGTGCTCGCCGCCATGGCGGCCAAGGCTTGCGGGCGTCCCGTGAAGCTCGTGCTCGAGCGCCCGCAGATGTTCGGGCCCGTGGGCGGCAGGCCGCAGACCGAGCAGCACGTGGTCCTGGGGGCCCGGCGCGACGGCACGCTGGTCGCGATCGAGCACCACGTGATCTCGCACACCAGCGCCTTCGAGGATTTCACCGAGCCCAGCGCGCAGCCCACGCGCGAGCTTTACGCATGCGCGAACGCCTCGACCACGCACCGGCTCGCCGTGCTGAACGTCGGCACGCCGACCTTCCAGCGCGCGCCGGGCGAATGCACCGGCACTTTCGCCATTGAAAGCGCCATGGACGAGCTTGCCTATGCGATCCAGATGGACCCGGTGGAGCTACGGCTCAAGAACCACGCCGACACCGTGCCCTCGAGCGGCAAGCCCTGGTCGAGCAAGAAGCTTCGCGAGTGCTACGCCGACGCCGCGCGGCGTTTCGGCTGGTCGAAGCGCAACGCCAAGCCGCGCTCGATGAAGGACGGGCACTGGCTGGTGGGCTGGGGCATGGCCACCGCCACCTATCCGGCGCACAAGATGGCCGCGAAGGCCATGGCGAAGCTCACGCCCGAGGGCGTGATCGTCGTTCGCTCGGGAACGCAGGATCTCGGCACCGGCACCTACACGATCATGGCGCAGGTCGCCGCCGACGCGCTCGGCGTGCCCGTCTCCATGGTGCGCTTCGAGCTGGGCGACACGAAGTTTCCCAAGGCGCCGGTCTCGGGCGGCTCCATGACCGCGGCGAGCGTGGGGCCGGCCGTGCTCAAGGCGTGCGAGGCGCTTCGCGCCAAGCTGGAAGAAGCCGACGCTCGCGTGAAGGACGCTCGCACGCGCGAGGACCGCGCGAGCGCGGTGCGTGCCCTCGCGGGCAGCAAATCCGAGGGCCTGGAAGCCGAGGGCGAATCGCCCAAGCCGCCCGAGGAGGAATCGAAGAAGACCCACGGCGAGCGCTCCTTCGGCGCCGTCTTCGCCGAGGTGCGCGTGGACGAGGACCTGGGCATCGTGCGCGTGCCGCGCATCGTGGCCACCTACAGCGTGGGCAGGCTCCTCAACCGCAAGACGGGACTCTCGCAGCTCCAGGGCGGCATCGTCTGGGGCGTGGGCTGCGCCCTCCTGGAAGAGAGCATCCTCGACCGGCGCGACGGGCGCATCGTGAACGGCAACCTCGCGGAATACCACGTGCCCGTGAATGCCGACATCGGCTCCCTCGAAGTGGAGGTCGTCGAGGAGAACGACACCGAATTCAACCCGCTCGGGGCGCGCGGCATCGGCGAGATCGGGATCACGGGCGTGGCCGGCTGCCTCGCCAACGCCGTGTATCACGCCACCGGCAAGCGCATCCGCGATCTTCCGATCACGCTGGACAAGCTCCTCCGGGCCTGACGCCGAGCCTTCACACTTTCTCCCCGGTTCGGGCGCGATTGCGCGGTCGCGTGAGATTAAGATCGATCGCGATGAAACCAGGAATCTGGCGTGTCGTCGCGTTGCTCGGTATCGTGTGCGGCGATAGCGCGTTCGCGGGGTTCGGTGACGTGGATCCGTTGTACGCCGCCCCCGTCGTCGATTGCGCGCCAGCCATCCAGCCGCTCGATGATGGCGGCGCCTACGTAAGCACGCGCGGCGAGGCGACCCTGGGCATCGCGCGCCTGGACGCTCGCGGAAATCCCGTAGGGTCGTGGGGAAACGCGGGGACGGTGAGCTTT
>DATBEA010000081.1:0-4035 GCA_036276215.1 Usitatibacter sp. | reverse complement strand
TCGATTCGCTGGGCGATGTCCGCCTTGCCGAACGTGTAGCGGAACATCATGGCCATGCTGAGGATCATCGCGAGCGGGTTGGCCTTGCCCTGCCCCGCGATGTCCGGGGCGCTGCCGTGGATCGGCTCGTAGAGGCCCTTGCCGTTCGCGTCGAGGGAGGCGGACGGAAGCATCCCGATCGAGCCCGTCAGCATCGACGCCTCGTCGGAAAGGATGTCGCCGAACATGTTGCCCGTCACGATCACGTCGAATTGCCTCGGGTTCCTCACCAGCTGCATGGCGCAGTTATCCACGAGCATATGCGAAAGCGCCACGCCGGGGTATTCCGGGGCGATCTCCTCGGCAAGATCGCGCCAGAGCTGGGTGGTCTCGAGGACATTCATCTTGTCCACGCTGCAAAGCTTCTTCCCGCGAGCGAGTGCCGTCTTGAATCCCGTGTGCAGGATTCGCCGGATCTGGGCCTCGGTGTAATGCATGGTGTTGAAGCCGACGCGGTCGGGCTTCTCGCCGGTGATGCCGCGCGGCTGGCCGAAGTAGATGTCGCCCGTGAGCTCGCGCACGATCATGATGTCCAGGCCGCTCACGACCTCGGGCTTGAGGGTCGAGGCTTCCGCGAGCTCGGGGAAGACCGTCGCCGGGCGAAGGTTCGCGAAGAAGTCGCATTCCCGGCGAAGGCCCAGGATCGCCTTCTCGGGGCGCTTGTCGCGGGGAAGCGCGTCGTACCGGGGGCCGCCCACCGCGCCGAAGAGGACCGCGTCGGATTCCTGGACCAGGTCGAGCGTCTTCGCCGGTAGCGGATCGCCGTGCGCGTCGTAGGCCGCGCCTCCGACGAGGGCTTCTTCCGTCTCGATCTTCATCCCGTCGCGGCGCAGGACGTCGAGGACGCGCTTGGCTTCGCACAGGATTTCCGGGCCGATGCCGTCGCCGGCAAGGAGGGCAATTTTCATGGGGATCATTCCTGCGTTGGGTGCGTTCCCAACGCACGAATCGCTATTTGGATGACGTCACGAGAAGATCCAGGGCTCTTTCGCCTTGCGCTTCTCCTCGTAGGCGCGGATCTCGTCGGCGTGGCGCAGCGTAAGGCCGATCTCGTCCAGCCCGTTCACGAGGTTTTCCTTGCGGGAAGGATCGACGTCGAAATGCATGGGCTTGCCGCTGCCCGCGCTCACCGTTTGCGCCGGAAGGTCGATCGTGAGCCTGAACCCCGGATGCGCGGCGACCTCGGTGAAGAGGTGGTCCACCTGGAAATCCAGCAGCACGACGGGAAGGAAGCCGTTCTTGAAGGAGTTGTTGTAGAAGATGTCGCCGAACGAAGGCGCGATGACCGCCTTGAAGCCGTACTGCTGGAGCGCCCACGGGGCATGCTCGCGCGAGGAGCCGCAGCCGAAGTTCTTGCGGGCGAGGAGGATGGTCGCGCCCTGGTACATCGGCTGGTTCAGCACGAAGTCCGGGTTGGGCTTGCGCTTCGTCGTGTCCATGCCCGGCTCGCCCACGTCCGTGAAGCGCCATGCGTCGAAGAGGTGCGGGCCGAAACCCGTGCGCTTGATCGACTTCAGGAACTGCTTCGGGATGATCGCGTCGGTATCGACGTTCTCGCGGTCGAGCGGTGCGACGAGCCCCGTGTGGGCGGTGAATTTTTCCATTCCCGATTATAACGGCGCGGGGATGGACACTATCGCCGGCAGGCACAGGGTGAAGGTCGCCCCCATCCCGGGCCCGTCGCTCGCGGCGGTGATCTTGCCGCCGTGCAGCTCCACCAGGTGACGCGTGATCGACATGCCCAGGCCCAGGCCGCCCTCGGAGCGCACGACGCGCCCCTCCTCCTGCCGGAAGCTGTCGAAAACGTAGGGCAGGAAGTCCTTCGCGATTCCCTTGCCGGTGTCGGCGACGACCACCTCGATCCAGCTATCGCTGCGGCGCAGCGCGGCGCTCACGCGGCCTCCCGCCGGCGTGAACTTCACGGCGTTGCTGAGGAGGTTCCAGAAGACCTGCTGCAGGCGCTCGGCGTCGGCCTTCGCCTCCATCGGGCCGGGCTCGACCTCGCGCACGATCGAGACGTCGCGGGCGTGGGCGGTGGGCGCGATGCCTTCGAGCACGCCCTCGAGGATCGGGCGCACATCCCGGGGCGAGAGGTCGATGCTGAGCTTGCCCGAGGCGAGGCGCGCATGGTCGAGCATGTCGTCCACGAGCTTCAGCTGCAGCTTGGCGTTGCGCTCGATCGCCTCGATGCCGCGCTTCAATTGCGCGGGGTCGACATCGCCCCTTCCGAGGATGTTGGCCCAGCCCATGATCGCCGAGAGCGGCGAACGCAGCTCGTGCGAGACGAACGAGATGAACGTGTCCTTGGCGATCGAAGCCGCCTCGGCGGCCTTGCGCGCCTTGAGGATCTCGTTCTCGTATTCGTTGCGCGTGTGGATCGGCACCACCGCCCATTCGCTGCGCGGCGCGCCTTCGGCCTCGATGCGCACCGCGTTGAGGAGCACGGGCACCTCCGAGCCGTTGGTCGAAAGCATCGAGACGTAGACTTCGCTCACGCGGCCCTGGAGCTTCAGGATCGGGAAGAAATGCGACTGGTAGAAGATCCTGCTCGGCGTGGTGAGCAGGCCATCGACGTGGCGGCCGACGAGGTGCTCGGCGGTGGTATCCAGCATCCCGCCGAGGGTGCGGTTGGCGAGCTCCACGTATCCGTCGTCGCGGATGACGAGGAAGCCGAAGGGGGCGCGGTCGAGCAGCGGGTCCATCGCGCCTTCAGGCGTGCGCCGCCAGGTACTCCTTCATGAGGCCGATGGTCTCCTCGGGATGGCTCATGTGGGGGCAATGGCCGGTCGCCGCCATCTGGCGCAGCGTGCTCGCCTCGAGCGCTTCGGCGAGGTAGCGCCCCACGCACTCGGGCGCCACGGCATCCTCGCTGCACTGGAGGATCAGCGACGGAACGCGCAGCTTGCCCAGGTCGGCGCGATTGTCCGAGAGGAAGGTGGCGCGCGCGAACTGGCGCGTCATGCGCGGGTCGGTCGCGCAGAAACTCGCCTGGAGCTCGGCGGCGAGCGCCGGATCCTGCGGGTTCTTCATCACGACCGGCGCCAGGAACTGCGCCCAGCCGATGTAGTTCTTCTCCATCAGGTCGAGCAGCCCCTCGATGTCTTTGCGCTCGAAGCCGCCCACATAGTCCGGGCCGTTCACGTAGCAGGGCGACGGACCGATCATCACCAGCTGCTCGAAGCGATCCGGCGCCTCGATGGCCGCGAGCGCGCCGATCATGGAGCTCACCGAGTGGCCGACGTAGACGATGCCGCGCAGGTCGAAGGCCTCGACCACGTCGAGCACGTCGCGGGCGTAGCCGGCGAGGGTCGAATAGCGCTCGGGATCGTAGGCCGTCCAGTCGGACTTGCCGCTGCCCACGTAGTCGAAGAGGACCACGCGATAGCGGTCCTCGAAGGCCGGCGCCACGTAGCGCCACATGGCCTGGTCGCACCCGAAACCGTGCGCGAAGAGCATCACCTGCCCGTCGCTGCGGCCGGAAATTTTCACATTGTTGCGCTTGCCGATCGCTTCGCGATCGACGCTGGGGACGCGGTCGTACATGGTGACTTAGAGCCTCCGGATATCGACGAAGTGCCCCGCGATCGCCGCCGCGGCCGCCATCTCCGGGCTCACCAGGTGCGTGCGCCCGCCCGCGCCCTGCCGGCCCTCGAAATTGCGGTTCGAGGTGGAGGCGCAACGCTCCCCGGCCAAGAGCTTGTCGTCGTTCATGCCCAGGCACATGGAGCAGCCGGCGTCGCGCCACTCGAAGCCCGAGTCCTTGAAGACGCGATCGAGGCCTTCCTTCTCGGCCTGCGCTTTCACCAGGCCCGACCCCGGGACCACCAGCGCCAGCTTCACGCTTCGCGCGACGCGCTTGCCGCGCACGACCTTGGCTGCCGCGCGCAAATCCTCGATGCGTGAATTCGTGCACGAGCCGATGAAGATCTTGTCCACGTTGATCTGCTCGATCGGCGTATTCGGCTCGAGGCCCATGTAGGTGAGCGCGCGTTCCAT
>DATBEA010000080.1:0-8929 GCA_036276215.1 Usitatibacter sp. | reverse complement strand
GGGGGTCGCGGGTTCGAGTCCCGTCCACTCCGCCAGTCCTGAAAGGGGCGAACCCGACCGGTTCGCCCCTTTCCCCAACCAAGGCTCGCAAATGCTCCAGACCTTCCGCGATTTCGCCAACAGGAGGATCGTCCGACTCCTGTTCGCGCTCTTCCTCGTGATCCCCTTCGGGCTCTTCGGGATCGACTTCTACTTCCGCGCCCCCGTGGGCGGCGACGTGGTGGCGAGCGTGGGACGCGCGCGGATCGGCGAGGCGGAATTCAACGAAGCGATGCGCCGCCAGGCCGACCTCTACCGCCAGCAATTCCGCGGCCAGTTCGACCCCACGATCATGGACAACCCGGAGATCCGCCGCGCGGTGCTGGACCGCCTCGTGGCCGAGAAGCTCGTGTCCGCCGCGACCGACCGCTCGGGCGTGCGCTTTACCGACGCGCAGCTCTCCAAGCGCATCCTCTCGGAGCCCGCGTTCCAGATCGACGGCAAGTTCAACAAGGAGCGCTACGACCTCGTGGCCAAGTCCCAGGGCATGACGCCCGTGGGCCTGGACGAGCGCCTGCGCAGCGAGCTCTCGGAAGCGCAGTTCCGCGACTCCATCGTGAACACCGCCATCGTGCCCAACACGACGCTCGACGCCTTCATCCGGCTCTCGCAGCAGACGCGCGAGGTGAGCGTGGTGAACTTCACGCCCGACCAGTACCTGGCCAAGGTCACCGTGAAGCCCGAGGAGATCAAGGCGTACTACGACGCGCATCCCAAGGAATTCACCATTCCCGAGAAGGCGCGCGTGGAGTACGTGGAGCTCTCGCTGGACGCGCTCGCGGCCAAGACGCCGGTCAACGCCGATGACGTGAAGAAGGTCTACGACGAGGAGGCGCAGGCGGGCAAGCTCGGCGTGAAGGAAGAGCGGCGCGCGAGCCACATCCTCATCGCGGTGCCGCCGGACGCGAAGGACGACGCGAAGAAGGCCGCCGAGGACAAGGCCAAGGCGATCGCGGCCCAGGTGCGCAAGAATCCCAAGTCCTTCGCCGAGATCGCGAAGAAGGAGTCGCAGGATCCCGGCTCCGCCGCGCAGGGCGGCGACCTGGGCTTCTTCGCCCGCGGCGCGATGGTGAAGCCCTTCGAGGACGCGGTCTTCGATCCCAAGGCGAAGAAGGGCGAGATCGTCGGGCCCGTGAAGAGCGACTTCGGCTACCACGTAATCGAGCTCACCGACGTGAAGGGCGGCAACGTGAAGGCGCTCGCCGAAGCCACGCCCGAGATCGAGGCGACCCTCAAGAAGCAAGCCGCCTCCAAGGCGTTCACCGACGCGGCCGAGCAGTTCTCGAACCTGGTCTACGAGCAGTCGACGAGCCTGAAGCCCGTGGCCGACAAGCTGGGCCTCACGATCAAGCAGTCGCCGTGGATCCAGAAGGGCACGCCGTCGATCCCGGCGCTGAGCAACCCCAAGCTGCAGTCCGAGATCTTCTCGGAGGCCACCCTCAAGGGCAAGCGCAACACCTCCGCCGTGGAGACCGGGACGAACGTGCTCGTGTCCGCGCGGCTCCTCGAGTACAAGCCGGAGGAGCTGCGGGCGTTCGATTCGGCCAAGGGCGACATCGAGGCGAAGCTGAAGCGCGAGGCCGCGGTGAAGCTCGCCAACCAGGAAGGGGCGGCGAAGCTGAAGGAGCTCCAGGGCGGCAAGGACGAGGGCCTCAAGTGGCCCGCGGCCCTCGGGGTGAACCGCCAGAAGCCCGGCGGCCTGCTACCCGTCGTGCTCGACCGCGTGTTCCACGCCGACGCGAAGAAGCTGCCCGCGTACGTGGGCGTCGAGACGCCCATCGGCTACTCGGTGGTCAAGGTCTCGAAGGTGATCGACATCGACAAGATCGACGACAAGCAGCGCGAGGCGTTCGGCGGCCAGCTGCGCAACGCCGTCGCCGCCGAGGAGCTCGACTCCGTGCTCGGGAGCCTGCGCGACAAGGTGGGCGTCGCGGTGAGCAAGGATGTCCTGGAGAAGAAGGCGCAGCAGTGAGCTTCGGTGCCAGCCCGGGTGCGGCGATGATCCGGGGCCCGGGCTCCTAGTCGTCCGACATCGGCGTCACGTGGCTGAACCCCGCATCCACGTAGATCACCTCGCCGGTGATCCCGCTCGCGAGCGGCGAGAGCAGGAACGCCGCCGCGTTGCCGACTTCCTCCGCCGTCACGCCGCGCCGCAGCGGCGCGTTCTTCTCGACGAAGTGCAGGATCCTGGAGAACCCCCCGATGCCGGCCGCGGCGAGGGTCTTGATGGGCCCCGCGGAGATCGCGTTCACGCGGATGCCCTTGGGTCCCAGGCTCGATCCGAGGTAGCGCACGCCCGCCTCGAGGCTCGCCTTCGCAAGCCCCATCACGTTGTAGTTGGGAAGCGCGCGCTCGGCGCCCAGGTAGGAGAGCGTCACGATGGCGCTGCCCTCGCCCATCATCGGCGCCGCGGCCTTGGCGAGCGCCGCCAGGCTGTAGCTCGACACGTCGTGGGCGATCCGGAAGGCTTCGCGGGTCACGCTCTCGTGGAAATCGCCCTTCAGCGCCTCGCGCGGCGCGAACGCGATGGCGTGCACCATCCCGTCCAGCGTGTCCCATTTCTTGCGAAGCTCGGCGAACACGGCGTCGATCTGCGCGTCGTCGGCCACGTCGCAGGGATAGACCATCGCGGACTTGAATTCCTGCGCGAGCTCCGCCACGCGCTCGCGCACGCCCTCGCCCTGGTAGGTGAAGGCGAGCTCGGCGCCCTCGCGCGCGCACGCTTTCGCGATACCGTAGGCGATCGAGCGGTTGGAGAGCATGCCCGTCACCAGGATCCGGCGGCCTTGCAGGAAACCCATGTGCAATCCACGGTAACAACAGGGGTCGAAGTGTATCGCATAATCGCGGCACCGAATCCGCGGGGAGTGGCGTGGTGAGAGGCTTCGCGAGGCCCGTGGCCGCGCTGCTGGCGGCCTTCGCAATGTCCCTTCCGGGGCATGCCGAGAAGGTGCTGCGCTACTCGTTCCTCGTCGCCGAGACGGGCTTCGACCCGGTGGAGATCTCGGACCTCTACTCGTCGAACCTCATCGACAACATCTTCGACACGCCGCTCAAGTACGACTACCTCGCGCGGCCGCTGAAGCTCGTCCCGAACACCCTCACCGCCATGCCCGCGATCACCGAGGGCGGCACGCTCTACACGATGCATGTAAAGCCGGGGATCTACTTCGCCGACGATCCCGTGTTCAAGGGCGGGAAGCGCGAGCTCACCGCCGCCGACTACGTGTTCTCGATCAAGCGCACGTACGACCCGCGCCGCAAGTCGCCGAACCTCTATTTGTTCGAGGGCTTCATCGCGGGCATGGACGACGTGATGAAGCGCGCGCGCAAGACCGACCACATGGACTACGACGCGCCGGTCGATGGGCTGCGCGTGCTGGACCGCTACACCTTCCAGATCAAGCTCACCAAGCCCAACTACAACTTCCTCTACTACCTCGCCTACTGCAACCTCACGTGCGCGCTGGCGCGCGAGGTGACCGAGGAATGGGGCGATCGCACCACCGAGCATCCGGTGGGCACCGGTCCCTTCCGGCTCGCCTTCTGGAAGCGCACCTCGAAGATGGTGTTCGAGAAGAACCCGGGCTATCGCGAGGAATACTACGAGGCCGATCCGCCCCCGGACGACGCGCTCGCGCAGGCCGCGTACGCGGCCAACAAGGGCAAGCGCCTGCCGATGCTCGATCGCGTCGAGGTGTCCATCATCGAGGAGCCGCAGCCTCGCTGGCTCTCGTTCCTGAACGGCAACCACGACCTGATCGAGCGGCTGCCGAGCGACTACGCCAACGTGGCCGTGCCCAACGGCAAGGTCGCGCCCAACCTCGCCAAGCGCGGCATCTACCTCGACCGCCAGCCGGGGATGGAGCTCACCTACTCGTACTTCGCGATGGAAGATCCCGTGGTGGGCGGCTACACGCCGGACAAGGTCGCGCTGCGCCGCGCGATCTCCCTCGGCGTGGACATCGAGAAGGAAATCCACATCCCGCGCAAGAACCAGGCGATCGCGGCCTACAGCCCGATCGGCCCCGGCGTCGCGGGCTACGACCCGGATTTCCGCTCCCACGCGACCGACTACGACCCGGCGAAGGCCAAGGCGCTGCTCGACATGTTCGGGTACGTGGATTGCGATGGCGACGGCTGGCGAGACCTGCCGCGCAAGAAGCCCGACGAGCCGTGCAAGCCGCTCACCATCGAGTACGCCGCGGCCCCCGGAAGCGACATGCAGGCGCTGGTGGAGCTCTGGAAGGGGGACATGGACGACATCGGCGTGCGCATGAGCTTCCGGCGCGAGAAATGGCCCGATCTCCTGAAGGCGTCGAAGGCGGGAAAGCTCCAGATGTGGGGACTGGGCTGGATCGCACCGGTGCCCGATGCCGATTCGTTCTTCTCGACGCTCTACGGCCCGAACTCGGGACAATCGAACCATGCGCGCTTCCGCCAGGCCGACTTCGACCGGCTCTACGAGAAGGCGCAGCTCATGCCCGACGGTCCGGAGCGCACCGCGCTCTACCGCGAGATGAACCGGATCTTCCTCGTGTACTCGCCGTGGCGCCTGGGGGTGCATCGTTTCTACAACGACCTCGCGCACCCTTGGGTGATCGGTTATCGCCGCCATCCGGTGATGCGCGGGTTCTGGAAGTACGTGGACATCGACGAATCGAAGCGGGCGAAGGAGGGGCAATGAGGCGGGTGATGCTCCTGGCCGCGTGCCTGCTGGCCTCAGGTTGGGTTTGCGTCTTCACGGCAGTGACCGCCGCGGCGCAGGCGGCGGAACTGAAGGTCCTGCGCGTGCCGTTCCTCATCGCCGAGACGAATTTCGATCCGGCGTTCACCTCGGACCTCTATTCGAACACGGTGATCGAGGAGATCCTCGAGTCGCCGCTCACGTACGACTTCCTGGCGAGGCCCGCGAAGCTGAAACCCCTCACGCTCGAAGCGATGCCGGAGATCACGGATGGCGGGCGCACCTACACGCTGCGCGTGAAGCACGGCATCTATTTCGCCGACGACCCGGCCTTCGGCGGAAAGAAACGCGAGCTCGTCGCCGCCGACTACGAGTTCGCGATGAAGCGCCTCATGGACCCGAAGGGCGCATCGCCCAATCTCTGGCTCATCGAGGGGCGGATCGCGGGCGTGCCCGAGGCGATCGCCAGGGCGAAGAAGGCGCGACATTTCGACTACGACGCGAAGGTCCCGGGCCTCGAGGTGGCGGACCGGTACACGTTGCGGGTGCACCTCGTGAAGCCCGACTACAACTTCGACTACATCCTGGCCATGTCCACGATGGGGGCGCAGGCGCGCGAAGTGGTCGAGAAGTACGGCGACGAAATCGGGGCGCATCCCGTGGGAACGGGCCCGTACCGGCTCGCCGAGTGGAAGCGCTCGTCGAAGATCATCCTCGCGAGGAACGAGAATTTTCGCGAGATGCACTACGACGCGGAGCCGCCGGCCGACGACGAGATTTCGCAGGCGCTGCTCCGGGAGAACAAGGGCAAGCGAATGCCCATGGTGGACCGCGTCGAGATCTACGTGATCGAGGAAACGCAGCCCCGCTGGCTCGCGTTCCTCAACAAGGAGCTCGACTGGGTCAACGTGCCCACCGAGTTCCTGAACACGGTGCTTCCCGGCGGCGAGGAAGCGCCGTGGGCTGTGAAACGCGGGATCCGCTACCAGCCCGACGTGGACGCGGACCTCACCTACATCTACTGGAACATGAAGGACCCGGTAGTCGGCGGCTACACGCCCGACAAGGTGGCGCTGCGGCGCGCCATCGGGCTCGCCTACGACAACCAGGAAGAGATCAACCTGCTGCGCAACGGAAGCGCCCTGGAGGCGCGCACGCCCGTCCCCCCGGGCGTCGTGGGCTATGAGCCCAACTTCAACATCGGCAAGACCTACGATCCCGCGAAGTCGAAGGCGCTGCTGGACATGTTCGGCTACGTGGACCGCAACGGCGACGGCTGGAGGGACATGCCCGATGGCAGCCCGCTGCTGCTCCATTACTACGGCACGCCGGTCCAGCTGGACCGCGAGTACGCGCAGCTCTTCCAGAAGAACATGGCGGCCGTGGGAATCCGCACGGACGTGCGCTTCGCCAAGTGGCCCGACCTGCGCAAGGAATCCAAGCTGCAGAAGCTGCAGGACTGGGCGGTGGGCTGGAGCGCCGACTATCCCGATGGCGAGAATTTCTACCAGCTCCTCTACGGACCCAATTGCGGGTCGTCCAACGACGGCTGCTTCCAGCTCCCCGAGTTCGACGCCGCCTATGTCAAGGCGGGCACGTTGCCGCCCGGTCCGGAGCGCCAGAAGCTCTACGACGAGATGGCGCGCCTGGTCGCGGCCTACGCCCCGTGGAAGCTCCACGCCCACCGCAAGAGGAACCAGCTGGTCCAGCCGTGGGTCCTGGGCTGGCGCAAGCACCCCTTCCTCCACGACGCCTACCAGTACGCCGACATCGATTTGTCGCGCAGGGCGAAAGAGCTGAAATGACCCCTATAATTACAAGGTCTTGCTGATCCCGAACGCCTTGAAAAGCCCCAAGCTCGCCGCCGCCTTCCTCGCCGCGCTGGTCCTCGCCTGGTCCGTCCCCGCCGACGCCCAGAAGAAGGTGCTTCGCGTGGCCTTCCGCACCGCCGAGACCGGCTTCGACCCGCAGAAGATCTTCGATCGCTACTCGGTGGGCATCTGCGAGAACCTCTTCGAGCCGCTGCTCACCTACGACTACCTGGCGCGGCCCGCGAGGCTGGTGCCCCTCACCGCGGAGGCGGTGCCCGAGCCCGAGGAGGCCGGCACCCGCTACACGTTCAGGATCCATCCCGGCATCTACTTCGCCGACGACCCGGTCTTCAAGGGCCGCAAGCGCGAGCTCACCGCGAAGGACATCGAGTACTCGATCAAGCGCTTCCGCGATCCCGAGGTGAGGAGTCCCTACGAGTGGCTCTTCCAGAACAAGATCGTGGGCCTGGACGAGCTCGCCGAGCGGGCGAAGAAGACCAACCGCTTCGACTACGACACGAAGATCGCCGGCATCGAGGCGCGCGACCGCTACACCATCAGCTTCAAGCTGAAGGAGCCCGACTTCAACTTCCTCTACTTCCTCGCGATGCCCAACGTGGTGCCGGTGGCGCGCGAGGTGGTCGAGGCGTACAGCGCGGACACCATGGCGCACCCCGTGGGCACCGGCCCCTTCATCCTCAAGGAGTGGGTGCGGCGCGCGAAGATCGTCCTCGAGAGGAACCCGCTGCATCGCGGCTACGAGCTCGACACGCGCTACGCGGACCCGAACGACCCATGGGACCGCAAGGTGATGGAGGACCTGCGCGGCAAGCGCCTGCCGCAGCTCGACCGCGTCGAGATCTATCCCATCGAGGACGAGCAGCCGCGCTACCTCGCGTTCCTCAACAAGGAGCACGACATCCTCGACGAGACGCCGTTCTCCTTCATCAACCAGGTGCTTCCCAACGGCAAGCTGGCACCCGCGCTCGCGAAGGAGGGCGTGAACGTCTTCCCCGAGCTGCAGCCCGAGATCACCTACGACGTCTTCAACCTGGACCCCGCCGTCGGCAAGGCGCCCAATCCGGTGGG
Organism: Usitatibacter sp.; assembly: GCA_036276215.1. GTDB lineage: Bacteria > Pseudomonadota > Gammaproteobacteria > Burkholderiales > Usitatibacteraceae > Usitatibacter. The sequence goes on along the minus strand of DATBEA010000080.1, from coordinate 1,303 downwards.
CGGCTATTCGCCCGAGCGCGTGGCGCTGCGCCGCGCGATGGTGATGGCCCACGATCGCGGGGCGGAAATCTCGGTCATCCGCAAGAACCAGGCGATCCCGGCGGAGACGCCGGTGCCGCCGGGCGTCGTGGGCTACGACGCCGACATGCGCACCCCGCAGCAGGACTTCAATCCCGCGCGCGCCAAGGCGCTCCTGGACATGTTCGGCTACCTCGACCGCAACGGCGACGGCTGGCGCGAGCAGCCCGACGGCAAGCCGCTCGTGGTCGTCTACAAGTACAACCTGGGCGGCCAGGAGGCGCGGCAGCTGGCCGAGCTCTGGGCCAAGTCCATGGCGGACGTGGGCATCCGCATCGAGGCGCAGGCCGAGCAGTTCGCCGACCTCCTCACCGACAAGCGCCTGGGCAATTTCGAGATGGCGGGGTCCGCGTGGATCGCCGACTACCCGGACGCGCAGAACTTCCTGCAGCTCCTCTACGGGCCCAACACCGACCAGTCCAACGAAGCGCGCTTCAGGCTCCCCGAGTACGACCGCCTCTACGAGAAGTCGCTTCGCGTGCCCGACGGCCCCGAGCGCAACCGCCTCTACCGCGAGATGGACCGGCTCATGCTCGCGTATGCTCCGTGGCGGCTGGGCGTGATCCGGCGCTTCAACCACCTGCAATACCCGTGGGTGAAGGGCTACAAGAAGCACCCGATCCTGTACACCAACTTCAAGTATCTCGACATCGACGTGGGCGAGCAGCGGCTCGCCATGAAGTGAGGAGCGCCCCGTGACCGCCTATGTGATCCGCAGGCTGTGGCAGATGATCCCGACGATCCTCGGGGTGATCCTGCTCATCTTCTTCCTGTTCAACTGGGTGGGGGGCGATCCCGCGCAGGTGCTCGCGGGCAAGATCTCCAACCCCGAGCAGATCGCGTCCATCCGCAAGAACCTCGGCGTCGACCAGCCCTATTACTGGCAGCTCTGGATCTTCATCAAGCAGGTGTTCACGTTCGACTTCGGGCGCAGCTGGTCCACCAACGAGGAGGTCTCGCACATCCTGCTCACGCGCATCGGGCCCACGCTCACGATCATGGTGCCGGTGCTCATCATCACGTCGAGCCTCGCGGTCATGTTCGCGATCATGGTCGCCTACGTGCGCGGCACGATGAAGGACCGCGCGGTGATGATCGTCTGCACCGTGGTGATGTCGGTGAGCTTCCTCGTGTACATCATCGTGTTCCAGTGGCTCTTCGGGTTCATCCTCGGATGGTTCCCGGTGCAGGGCTGGAGCGAGAGCTTCTGGAAGAACCTCCTCAC
>DATBEA010000079.1:0-11318 GCA_036276215.1 Usitatibacter sp. | reverse complement strand
GGCAACGTTGCTCGCCGCCGCTTGCGCCGGCGCCGAGCGAGCGCCCGATGTCGGCGGCACCAGGCCCACCTATCTCGACGCGGTCACCGCGCAGGTGCCGAACATGGATGCGCTCGGCCGGCGCATCTGGACGCCCGCCCTCGACGAGGGCTTCGTGCCCCAGGGCTTGACCCTCGCCGATGGCGCGCTCCTCGTGAGCAGCTATCACCCCTCGCCGGACCTCAAGTCCAATACCGGCCCCTGCACGGTGTTCCGCATCGACATCGCATCGGGCGCCATCACGGGCCGCTTCGAGCTTCCCGTCGGCCAATGCACGCATTCGGGCGGGCTCGCCTACCTGGGTGGCGGCAAGCTCCTCCTCGCGGACACGCGCCAGCTTTTCCGCATCGACCTCGCCAAGGCGCTCGCCACGGGGCGCGCCGAAGGCGCGATGCAGTCGGTGAAGATCATCGGGGAGCTGCGCGGCTCGTTCGCGGGCTTCGACGGCAAGGACGCCTGGATCGGCACCTGGACCAAGGACGCGCAGCATGCGCACATGTATCGGCTCGCGCCGTCGCTTTTCGACGAGCACGACGGCGGCACCGTGGACGAGAAGCAGGGCGCCGTCGAATCGGTCCCGATCCCGCTGGAAGTGCAGGGCCTCGCGTTCGACGCGCATGGCGATCCGTGGATGTCGGCCAGCAACAGCAAGTGGGGCAAGCTCTACCACCTCGACCGGGCCGGCGGCGTGAAAGGCGCCTTCGAGATGGTCGCCGGGCTCGAGGACCTTGAATTCGACGCGGACGGGCGCCTCTGGGGCCTTTCGGAATCGGGCACGCGCAAGTACATGAAGTGGGAGACCCGCTTCCCGCATATCTTCTCCATCGACGTGGCGAGGCTGCGCTAGCCGCGATGGCGAGCTACTACGAGATCCTCGGGGTAGCCGCCGACGCGCCGGCGCCGGCCGTGAAGGCGGGTTACGAGGGCAGGCTCAAAGCGCTCGCACGCGCGGGCGCGCCCCCCGCCCGGCGCGACGCGCAGCTCAAGCTCCTGCATCAGGCGTATGTCGTGCTCTCCAATCCGGCGAAGCGCGCGTGGTACGACCGGAAGCTCGCCGAGACCGCGGAGCCGCCGGCGAAGTCGAGGGCGCCCTGGGCCATCGCCGCCGCTCTCGTGCTCGCCATTGCAGCGGGCGGCTGGTATGCGACGCACCGCGCGCCGAAGGATCCGCAGGCCGCCGAGCGGGAGCGGGAGGGTCGGCTTGCCAAGGCGCGCGAGGAGCGGGCCAAGGGCGCCGACTGGAACAAGACGCTCAACGACTCGAAGCGCATCGAGGAGATGAGCCGGCGCCGCGCCCAGGCGCAGCGCGCCCGCGCGGGAGAAGCCGCGAAATAGACCGCGACGGGGCTCTGCTGGGATCGCTCCCGGTAGCGCTCCATGTACTCGTTCTTCGTGGAGTACTACGTGTCGGGGATGACGGGCGCGGTCAAGGAATAAGCGCGTCGGCCGGCTCCTACGCGACGCATGCACGATGGCCGATGGGCCGATGGCGGGCAAAGGGCGCACCGTAAAGTTACTGCCATCCGGCATCCTTGAGGTTGTCCCCATGAACGCAAACCCCAACGGCCTGCGGCTTGCCGCGGCCCTCTTCGCCGCGTCCCTCGCGGGCGCGGGCGTCTCCGCCTGCACGACCACCGGACCGCACGACACGGGCGGCTCGTTCGCCAAGCGCGACCAGGCCGAATCCAACGTCGACGCGACGCTTGCGCGCCTCTACCAGGCCGCGCCCGCCTCGCGCGAGATCGTGGACCGTTCCGTCGGCGTCCTCGTCTTCCCGTCGGTGCTGAATGTCGGCCTCGTCGTGGGCGGCGAGCACGGCGACGGGGTGCTGCGCATGGGCGGGCGCACCGTGGACTACTACAAGACGACGGGCGGCTCCATCGGACTGCAAGCCGGGGCGCAGACCAAGGCCGAGGTGATCATCTTCATGACGCAGGAGTCGCTCGACAAATTCCGCTCGAGCCACGGATGGACCGTCGGTGCGGACGCCACCGTCGCGCTCGCGCACATCGGCGCGAACGGCAGCGTGGATTCCGAGACGATCCGGCGCCCGATCGTGGGCTTCGTGCTGAACAATACGGGGCTGATGGCGGGCGTGTCGCTCGAGGGCACGAAGATCTCGAAGCTCTCGTGATGTAGCAGCGCGGCTGGCCCGGAAGCCCGCCGCGCTTCCCGCTGCACTGCGCTATCCCCGCGTGCGCGGGATTAGAATCCCCCACCGCGATGAATCGGCGACCGCCGGGCTCGCGGCAGGGGATTCCACATGCTGGTTTGAAACGCACTTCCCCAACATCTTCGAGATCGACGTTTCGAAGCTTCGCTGAGGTCACCGCGGGGATGACAACTACACGGGCGTGAGCAGCGCCTTCCCCGCGAAATGCGCGGCGATGTTGTCGATCACGAGCTGCCCCATCGCGGTCCGCGTCGGATGGGTAGCGCTTCCCACGTGCGGTTGCACGACCACGTTGTCGAGCGCGAGCAGCTCCGCGGGCACCTGAGGCTCCTTGTCGAACACGTCGAGCCCGGCGGCGCCGAGCTTCCCGGATTTCAACGCCTCGATCATCGCCCCCTCGTCGATCACCGAGCCGCGCGCGATGTTCACGATCGTTCCTTCCGGCCCCAGGGCTTCCAGCGCGGCACGCCCCACGAGGCCGCGCGTATCTTCGCCACCGGGGGCGGCGACCACGAGGATGTCCACTTCATGCGCGAGCGAGATCACGTCGGCGTGGTGCGGGTACGCGACCGGTTGCCGGTTGCGGCCGTGGTAGCTCACCGGCAGGTTGAACGCCTCGCAGCGCTTGGCGATCGCCTTGCCGATCCGCCCGAGTCCCACGATGCCGACCTTCTTTCCCTGCACGCTCTGCGTGAGGGCCATGGGGCCTTTCAGCCACTTGCCCTCGCGCACGTAGCGGTCGCCCTGCGGGACGCGCCGAACGGCCGAGAGGAGGAGCGCCAGGGCGATGTCGGCCACGTCTTCGGTGAGCACGTCGGGCGTGTTGGTGACGACGATGCCGCGACGCTTCGCCGCGCCGACATCCACGGAATCCACGCCGACCCCGAAGTGGCCGATGACCTTCAACTTCGGAAGCTTCGCCATGGTCGCGTCATCCATGCCGCGCGCACCGGTGGTGGCCGCCGCCGTGATGCGGCCTGCGACCGACGCGAGGAAGGCGTCTCGATCGGGCGCCTCCCAGAGCTTGTGCGTCGCATACGTGCTCTCGAGCACCGATTGGGTGGGCTTGTACATCGGCCCGATCATCAGCAGGTCTTGTTTCATGGGGATCCTTCGAGGAAGAACGGGACGCCGAGCTTCGTCGACCACTCGTGCATGTCCTTGAGGGCCTCGGCGTCGACGGGGATTCCGAGGGCGATGCGTTGTTTCTCCTCGAGGAGCTCGGGCTCGCCGGGGAAGAGGATGTCGCCTTGCGTGCGCAGGTCGTCGATCACCGCGTCGACGGTTTCGTCCAGGCGCCCGCCGCCCGCGAAGCGCAAGGGGTCGAGGGCGATGAGCAGGTGGCCGATCTTGCGCGGCTTGTCGAGCTCCTCGTACATGCCATTGATGTGGCGGCCGAAGGTCATGCCGTTCATGGCGCCGCAGAGGAGGTCGATCGCGAAGGCGAGCCCGTAGCCCTTGTAGCCGTAGAGGGGCCCGCCGAGCGCGATGCCGGCGCGCGCTGCCGAGGCATCCGTGGTGGGGACGCCATTCGCGTCCACGGCGATGCCCGGGTCGAGCGGCCTGCCCTCGAGGCGCGCGTTCAGGACCTTGTTCCATGCGACCTGGGACGTCGCCATGTCGAGGCAGAGGGGATCGCCCTTCTTCCTCGCGAAGGCGAACGAGATCGGGTTGGTGCCGAAGTACTTGTGCTTGCCGCCGTGCGGGACCACGACCGAGCTCGAATGGGTCATGGCGATGCCCACCAGCTGCTCACGCGCGGCCATGCGCGTGTAGAGCCCCATGGCGCCGCAGTGCGACGAGTGGCCCACGCCCACGATGCCGGCGCCCGATTCCTTCGCCATCTCGATGGCCACTTCCATGGCAAGCGCCGCGTGCACGATGCCCAGGCCGTCCTCGCCGTGCACCTGCGCAGTGACCGGGCCCGTGCGCATCACCACCGGCGCGGCGGCGGCCTTGATGGAGCCGATCGTGAGGCGCTTGAGGTAGTGCGTGAGCCGCAGCACGCCGTGGGAGTCGATGCCCCAGGTGCTCGTCTGGACCAGGGACGACCCGACGAGCCGGGCTTCGGGGGGAGGGACGCCCACTTTCTCGAGGCAGGCGCGGGCCCAGGACTCGAGCGCTTCGCGAGGAACCTTGCGCATCGCCGCATTTTACAGGGCTTGACGCGACACTGTGCGGCGCATACTATGCGGCACACAGTATGACCGCCAACGACACCTACGAGACATTGAGGATGGAGCTGCGCCGCGGAAGCCTCGTGCTCGCGGTGCTCGCGGCGCTGCGCTCCGAGAAGTACGGCTACACGCTGCGAAGATCGCTGTCGGACCGGGGCCTGGACATCGACGAGGGCACCCTCTATCCGCTGCTGCGCCGGCTGGAATCCCAGGGAATGCTCGAGAGCGAGTGGCGCGATTCCGAGGGCCGCAGCAAGCGCTTCTACCGGCTCTCGACCGAGGGGCGCGCGCTTCTCAAGCAGCTGCACGCCGAGTGGAAACGCATCGCCGCCTGCCTGGGCGAGATCCTCTAGGAGGAACACATGGAGCTCATCGAACGCTACCTTCACGCCATCCGCCCGTGGCTGCCCCTGGGGGCGCCGCGCGACGAGATCCTGCGCGAGCTCTCCGAGGACATCCGCTCGGAGGTGGACGAACGCCGCGGTGGGCGTGCCGAGATCGCGGAGACGGAAATGGTCGCGATCCTCAAGGCGCGGGGCCATCCCATGGCCGTGGCGGCCCGCTTCGCCTCGGGCGAGGCGCTCATCGGCCCGCGGTTCTATCCCATCTTCCGGCTGGTCGTGAAGATCGCGATGGGCTATGTGCTGCTCCCGATCCTCGCCGTGATCTGCGTCTTCACGGTGTTCCTCAGCGCGCATCCCTTCACGGCCGGCGTCGAGACGCTGCTCTCGTCGGTGCAGACGGCGTTCATGTTCCTGGGCGTGATCGTCACGGTCTTCGTGGCCCTGGAGCGCTACGCGAAAACCTCCGACCTCGCGGTGGAATGGGATCCGCGGCGCCTGCCTCGGGTGCCACGCGAGCGCGATGCGGCCGAGAAGCTTCGCTGGAATGCCGCCGGGATCCTCATCGGCAATGTCGTGCTCGCGATCATTTTCGCCTCGTTCGGGCGCGGTTATCCGCTCCTGATCCCGATCATCTACGACGCCACGATGGGGGGCGCATTGCCCGGTCCGGAAACGACGGCGATGTTCGATTCGATCTGGCGGATGGTCGTGGCGCTCGCGTTGGTGAACGTGGCGGCCGCGGCGATCATGATCGCGCGGCGGGACCTGGCGCGCCCCTGCACGCTCGCCGTGGCTTCGGCCAACGCGATCCTTGGCGCGATCATCCTGGCCGCCGTGTCGCCGCACTGGGGCTCGGTGCTGGAAGCCGGGGCGATCGCCCACGGCGTGCAGGCGGTGAAGGCCGCCGGGGCGTCGATGGATGCGCACCAGCTCGGAGTCCTGCTCGGCCCCGCGCTGGACGGCGTCGGCGCCATCTTCCTCCTGGCGTGGGGATTGGGCTGTCTCGGCTCGGCGATCGCCGAGGCCTGGCGATTCTCGAGGCTCTAGGCCGCGAGCGCGCGCGCCGCGGGAATGCGCAAGGCGCGAAGCGACGGTCCCGCGCAGGCGCCGACCGAGATGACAACCACGGCTCCCAGCCATTGGAGCGAGCCGGCGAGATCCGGCGTGAGATGCATCGGTATCGGGAACATCACGGCGCCGAACGCCTGGCCGAGCGCGATGCTCGCGGGCACCGAGGCGGCAAGCGCGATCGCCCACGCGATGAGGCCGATCACGAGCGACTCGGCCTGCAACATGCCCACGATCGCGCGGTGCGGCGCGCCGATCGCGCGCATCACGCCAATCTCTCGCGTGCGTTCGAGGACGGCGAGGCCGAGCGTGGAAGCGAGCCCCATGCCGCCCACCGCCAGCATCACCCAGCCCAGGGCACCCAGGAACTGCACGACGAGGAGCAAGTGATCCTCCAGCGAGCGGCGCAGCTCAGCGGCGAGCGAGCTCGTGGCGACGCGCACGCCCTCGGCCTCGAGGGCCGCGCGGGTCCGCAGGACGACCCCGAGCGAATCGGGGCGACTCGCGGGCGAGACGGATGCGTTGACCAGCATCGCGCCGGCATCGCCCCGGGCACGCCCCACGGCTTCCCGCGGCGCGTACGCCATGGGTTGGCCCAAGCCCTCGATGAGCCCCACCACTTTCCAGCTCGCCTCGATCCCGTTGATGGCGAGCATGACCTCGCCTCCGGGCACGAAACGCGGGTCGTTGACCGCGAGCGCTCGCGAGGCCACCAGTGCGCGGCCGTCTCCCGTTGCCAGCCAGCGTCCCGCCAGCAGTCGAGGCGACATGAGCGCCGACGGGACGGGCAGGCCCAGCAGTGCGAAGTTGTCCCCGGGTGCGCCGTCCCGCGGCGCGTTCGCGCTGGCGCCCGTCCAGGCCTCGGCGAGCGCGATGCCCTCGGTGGCTCGCACGATCGATTCCAGGCGCGCCGCGGGTTGCGGTTCGGCCACGCGCAGGAGGAAGTCCTGGCGGAATCCCGCGAACATCGCATCGACCGATTCCAGGACGGATGCGCGCAGGTTGTGCGCGGCCACGAACACCGCGCCGCCCGCGGCGAGCGTGGCGAGCGTGAGTGCCAGGCGGCCGCGCCGGCGAAACGCGTTGTTGAGCGACAGCATGAGCGGACGGCCCAGGCCGGGAATCGCGAGGCGGCTCGTCACGACGCGCTCCCCTCCCGATGCGCCGTCGCGCAGCGACTGCACTACGCTCGCACGGCAAGCCCGGCGCACGGTGAAGGCCGTGGCGAGGACCGGTACCAGCACGCCGGCGATCGCCTGCAGCGCGAAAGCCCACGCGGGAATCGCGAACCCGTCGACCGGGAAGTTCAGCATCTGTCCCTTGAGGGACGCGTAGGGGCGCGCGATGGCGGCCGCCAGCGGCAACGCGATCACGCTTGCCGCGAGCCCCAGGGCGCCCGCGAAGGCGAGATACATCGCGAGGAGCTGCCGCGGGCTCGCGCCGAGTGTCTTCATGACCGCGATCTCTCGCGACTGCCCGGCGAGGAGCGCCGCCATCAGGTTCACCACGAGGAGCGCGCACGCGGCGAGTGCCAAGAGGGCGAACCCGCCCTGGGTCAGGAGGAGCGAATCCATTTGCGCGGCATGCACGTGCTGATTGGGTACCGGCACGTTTACCGCTAGCACTCGCGCCCCATGGCGTTCGACCACGCCGCGAAGCTCGTCGGCGACGGCGCGCACGCCGTCGCGCGTGGGTGCGGCATCGCGCACGCGAAACCGGATCTCCTGCGTCCCGGCACCGAGGCGCTCCAGCGTGCCCGCGCTCACGAATCCGTAGACCACGTGGTCCATCCATCCGGGCGCGACGCTCACGTCATGCGCCACGCCCACGACCTCGAGGCTTTCGGTCTCGCGCAGGCCGGCTCGCACGCGAACGCGCTCACCCACCGAGGCCCGGGAGAGCTCGAGCGACGAGCCCTCGATGGCGACCTCGCCGTCGCGCGGCCAGCGCCCGGAGGCCAACGCGAGGCGTGCCATGTCGGTCGCGTCGAACGTGTCCGGGGCGAGCAAGAGCAGCGGCGTCTCGCCCGTCTCGGCGACGAGCGCGGCCGTCGCGACACGCCGCCCATGCGCAGCGGCGACGCGCGGCAACGCGCGAATCTCGTCGAGCGTTGCCCCGTCGGAATGGTCCACGCGAAGCGTCGCCGACACCGGCAGGCTCGCAAGATAGGTCTCCGCGGTCGCGCGGCGCACCAGCGACCAGGTATCGAGGAGGGCGCCGGTCCCGGTGAGCCCGGTCGCGAGGGCGAGAACCGCGAACAGCGTGCGTCCCTTGTGCAGCGACGCGTCACGCGCCACCTTGAGCCAGCGGGGGCTAGCCATTCGTGGGCTCGATGCGTCCGTCGGCTAGCGACACGGTGCGTGATGCGTGGGCAAGCGCGGTGCGGTCGTGCGTGGCCACGATCACCGTGCGCCCTTCACGCACCACATCGCCCAGCAACGCGATGAGGTCGCGGGCCGAGCGCGAATCGAGGTTTCCCGTCGGCTCGTCGGCGAGCACGATCGCCGGATCGTTGGCGAGCGCCCGCGCGACGGCCACGCGCTGCTGCTGGCCGCCGGAGAGCGTGGCGGGAAGCTTGTCGGCCTGGTCGGCGATGCCCAGTTGGGCGAGAAGGGCGAGGGCGCGCGCACGGCGCTCGGTGCCCGACCCGCGGCCGGCGAAGTCCATGGGCAGCATCACGTTCTCCGCCGCGGTGAGCGAGGGCAGCAGCTGGAAGAACTGGAAGACGATGCCGACGCTTCGTCCCCGCCATCGCGAGAGGCCGCTTTCGGAGAGCGAATGCAGGGCTTCTCCGCCCACCACGGCCTCGCCGCCGCTCGGACGATCGATGCCGCCCAGGACGTTCAGGAGCGTGGACTTGCCGCTGCCCGAGCGCCCGACGAGGGCCACGAGCTCTCCCGCGGGAATCTCGAGGTCGATCGCGTCCAGGGCGAGGAAGCGCCCGGCGGGCGTGGGATATTCCTTCCGGATGCCGCGTAGCGAGATGAGTGCTTGCATGTCGCCACTCTAGGCAACGCGCGTGCCGGCGGCGCTCCGTTGGACGGCCCCGATCGACCGTTCACCGAAATTCGCGCCCTTCGCGGGCCTTCCGATCGCATGCTGGGATCCTCGCAATGCACCGGAGGAGCAGTCATGAAGCGATTCGCCGCCGCCGTCCTATTCCTGTCGAGCCTATCGACCGCGAGCGCCTTCGCGCAGGAGAAGCAGTTCGATTTCCTCCTCGGCCAGTGGGAGGTGGACGTGCGTCCGAAGGTGAGCGGCATCGCCGCCGCGATCCACGGCACGCCCAAGCTCACCGGCACGTGGAAAGCCTGGCGTGCGATGGACGGGCTCGCCATCGAGGACGAGCTTCGCATTGTGGACGCTTCGGGCAATCCGATATCCTTGAGCCATGGGATGCGCATCTACTCGAAGGCCGATCACCGCTGGAGGGCGGGCTTGCTGGACGCCTATCGCGCGCGCTTCAGCGAGTCGAGCGGCGAGGCGGGAACCGACGTGGTGATGTCGGGACGCGGCATCGACCCGGAAGGCCGTCCCGTGATGAGCCGCGTGCGTTACCTCGACATCGGCCCCAACGGCTTTCGCATGCAGCAGGACCGCTCGTCCGACGAGGGAAAGACCTGGGACGAGGCCGTGCTCACGATCGTGGCGAAGCGCACCGGCGCGGCAGCGCCGCGCTAGGCAACGTGACGCGCGCGTGGCTCTGGACGCAGGTCGCCGCCGCGTGGCTGCCGGTCTGGGCGCTCTTCACGGTGCTGATGATGGACGTGCATGCGCTGCCGTTCGGCGTCGCGTCGATCGGCTCGCTGCAGCTCATCGTCGCGGCCGCGCTGCTCGCCTATCCGGTGTACCGGTTCGCGCGCCGCCATCCGTGGCCGCACCCGTTCCGGGTCGGGTTCGCGCTGCGGCACGTCGCGGGCGCGGCGCTGTACGCGGTCGGCTGGATCGCCATGGTGAGCCTCATCCGCAGCGCCATGATGGGCCAGCTCGTCGTCGCGGTGGGCCCGGGCCTCACGCCCTTCCTGGTCATGGGCGCATGGCTCTATCTCATCGTGGCCGGCGTGATCTACGCGAACGAGGCCGCGCGGCGCGCGGGCGAGCTCGAGGCGCACGCCGCGCGGGCGCAGCTGGCGGCGCTTCGCGCGCAGCTCCATCCGCACTTCCTCTTCAACGCGCTGCATGCGCTCGTGCAGCTCATTCCGGTGGATCCCCGTGCGGCGGCGCGCGCCGCCGAGCAGCTCGGCGCGGCGCTTCGAACGACCGTGGACGAGGAGCGCGACATCGTGACGCTCGCCGAGGAATGGGCGTTCGTCGAGCGCTACCTCGCGATCGAGTCCATGCGATTCGGGGAGCGGCTCGTGGTGCGGCATACGATCGACGACGACGCCTTCGACGCGAGGCTTCCGTCCTTCGCGCTGCAGACGCTGGTCGAGAACGCGGTGATCCACGGCGCGGCCGCGCGGGAAACCGCGACGCTCGTGACGATCGCGGCACTCGTGGAGGGCGCGACGCTTTCGGTCACGGTGAGCGACGACGGTCCGGGCATCGCCGGGGAACCCACGGAGCAGGGAACGGGACTGCGCCGGCTTCGCGAGCGCCTTCGCGGCCTCTACGGCGATCGCGCGAGCCTCGCGGTCCGTTCGCTGGGGCCGAACGGATTCGAGGCCATCCTCCTCATTCCCCAGGAGGACCATGGCTGAGGCCCGGGTGAGCGCCGTGGTGGCCGACGACGAGCCGTTCGCGCGCTCCGGCCTTCGCCGCATGCTCGCGGAGTTCGACTGGATCGATTGCGTGGGCGAGGCCGCGAGCGGCCCGGCCGCCATCGAGGCGATCGATCGGCTGCGCCCCGACCTCGTCTTCCTCGATATCCGGATGCCGGGCGCCACGGGGCTGCAGGTGCTGGGGCGCATCGCTCACCGCCCTCGCGTCGTCTTCACGACCGCGTTCGCCGAGCATGCCGTCACGGCTTTCGAGCTGGGTGCGCTCGACTATCTCCTGAAACCCTTCGGGCACGAACGGCTCGCCGTCGCGATGGAGCGCCTGCGCTCGACACGCGGCACGCCGCAGCCTCCCGACGCGGAGCGGCTCGCCGAGACGCTGGCGCAGGGGCCGATCGCGCGCCTCTTCGTGCGCTCCGGGCACAGCATCGTGCCGGTCGCGGTCGCCGACATCGCGTGGTTCGAGGCGATGGGCGACTACGTCGTGCTGCACACCGCGGCCGGCACGCACGTGCTGCACGTGACGCTCGCGCAGCTCGAGTCGCGCCTGGACGAGCGGCACTTTCGCCGCATCCACCGCGCACATATCGTGAACCTCGAACACGTGGCCGCCTTCCGGCGGCTGCCGGGCGGCGCGCTCTGCGCGGAGCTGGGCGACGGAACGCGGATCGCGGTGAGTCGCGCAAAGGCGCGCGAGCTTCGCGCGCTCGCGAGCTGAAAGGGGCTACTTCCCGGAGCCGGCGACGATCTTCTGGCGCTGCTCGCCCAGGCCCTGGATCCCGAGCGTCACGACGTCGCC
>DATBEA010000078.1:0-2879 GCA_036276215.1 Usitatibacter sp. | reverse complement strand
CGTGTCGTTCGCGAGATCCGTGGCCTTCTCGCAACCGTCCTGGATGATGTTGCGCACGAGCGTGGGATCGTCCTCGAACTGCCCCGCGCGCTCGCGGATGGGCGCGATCTCGGCGTTCACCGCCTCGATCACCGGCTGCTTGCATTCGAGGCAGCCGATCCCCGCGGTGGTGCACCCGTTCCAGGCCCAGTCGCGCGTCTGCTGGCTGGAATAGACCTGGTGCAGGTTCCACACCGGGCACTTGTCGGGATCGCCCGGGTCGCTGCGGCGCACGCGCGCCGGATCCGTCTGCATCGTGCGGATCTTCTGCGTCACTTCCTCGGGCGGCTCGCGCAGCAGGATGGCGTTGCCGTAGCTCTTCGACATCTTCTGCCCGTCCAGGCCCAGGAGCTTGGGCGTCTCCGTGAGGAGCGCCTCGGGCTCGGCCAGGATCATGCGCCCGCCGCCCTCGAGGTAGCCGTAGAGCCGCTCCTTGTCGCCGAGGGAGAGGTTCTGCACATCGTTCACCAGGCGGCGCGCCTCGTCGAGCGCCTCGGCGTTGCCCTGCTCCTGGAATTTCGAGCGCAGCGACCGGTAGAGCTTCGCCTTCTTCGGGCCCATCTTCTTCACCGCCGCCTCGGCCTTCTCCTCGAAGCCCTTCTCGCGGCCGAAGAGGTGGTTGAAGCGCCGCGCGATCTCGCGGGTGAGCTCGATGTGCGAGACCTGGTCCTCGCCCACCGGCACCTTGGTCGCCTGGTAGATCATGATGTCGGCCGACTGCATGAGCGGGTAGCCGAGGAAACCGTAGGTGAGCACGTCGCGCCCCTGCTCGGCATGCTTGTCGACCAGGTCCTTGTAGGTCGGCACGCGCTCGAGCCATGCCAGCGGCGTGAAGAACGAGAGCAGGAGCGTGAGCTCCGCATGCTGCGGCACGCGCGACTGGATGAAGAGGGTCGCCTTGCTGGGGTCGATGCCGACGGACAGCCAGTCGACGAACATCTCCCACACGGTCTGCTCGATGACGGCGGGATCCTCGTAGTGCGTGGTGAGGGCGTGCCAGTCCGCGGCGAAGAAAAGGCACGGGAACTCGTTTTGCAGGCGCACCCAGTTCTTGAGCGCCCCGTGGTAGTGGCCGAGGTGCATCGCCCCCGTCGGTCGCATTCCTGAAAGCACGCGGTCCTGGAACATGGTCATCGTTATTGGAGGCCGAAGAGCGACGCGATGGCGTTGATGGCGAGGTTCACGACCGGATACATGAACCGGCCGAGGATTCCCGACACGATGAGGACGATGAGGACGATCATCCCGTAGCGCTCGGTCGCCTGGTAGGCGAGCGAGGCGCGCCTGGGCAGCAGGCTCGCGAGCACGCGCCCGCCGTCGAGCGGAAGGATCGGGATCAGGTTCAGCACCGCGAGGACCACGTTGATGAGGATCCCGGCGACGGCGACCTGCGCCCAGTAGCCGGCCGCGCCGCCTTCGGTGGCGCCGTCGAGGAGCCTGGCGAGCATCGCCCAGAGGAGCGCCTGGGCCACGTTCGAGACGGGCCCCGCGGCGGCCACCCACAGCATGTCGCGCTTCGGGTTGCGCAGGTTGTTGAAGTTCACCGGCACGGGCTTGGCCCAGCCGAAGAGGAAGGCGCCGCGCGTGACGGCGAGCAGGACCAGCGGGATCACGATCGTGCCCATCACGTCGATGTGCTTCACGGGATTCAGCGTCACGCGCCCCAGCATGTACGCGGTGGTGTCGCCGAACATGCGCGCCACGTAGCCGTGCGCCGCCTCGTGCAGCGTGATCGCGAAGATGGTGGGCACGGCGTACACGAGGATCGTCCTCAGGATGTCGTTCAGCTCGTTCATCAGTGCAGCGCTTCCTTCACGAAGCCGAACGGGCGGATGTCGCCGCGGCCCTCGCGCACCAGCCGCGGCGCATCGGTGGAGAGGTCCACGACGGTGGTCACTTCCCCGTCGCAGGGGCCCGAGTCGACCACGAGGTCCACCAGGTGCTCGAGATGGCGGCGGATCTCGTGCGCGTCGTTGAGCGGCTGGCCGTGGGCGGGCAGGATGAGCGTGGAGGACAGGATCGGCTCGCCGAGCGCCTCCAGGATCGCCTGGGCCACGACGCTGTCGGGAATGCGCACGCCGATCGTGTGGCGCGGCGTGAGCAGGCGCCGCGGCACGTCGCGCGTGGCACGCAGGATGAACGTGTAGCTGCCCGGCGTGTTGGCGCGGATCAATCGGTATTGCAGGTTGTCCACCTTGGCGAACTGCCCCACTTCGGAAAGGTTGCGGCACACGAGCGTGAAATGGTGGCGCTCGTCCACGTCGCGGATCTCCCGGATGCGCTCCATCGCGGCCTTGTCGCCGATGTGGCAGCCGAGCGCGTAGCACGAGTCGGTCGGGTAGGCGATCACGCCTCCCTCGCGGATGATATCGACCGCGTGCCGCACCAATCGTGGCTGCGGGTTGTCCGGGTGAACCGAAAAGTATTGAGCCATTCCCTCGACATCCGCGCGGAAACTCCCGCGCCCGAGTTAGCGTTTTTCTATCGGGCGGCTAATGCGCCCACCGGCTCCAGACGGGCGTGAGCGAGGCGTGCAGCGCCGGAAGGCGCCCCGGCTCGATCGGGCTTTCG
The DNA here is from genome assembly GCA_036276215.1 of Usitatibacter sp. Lineage (GTDB taxonomy): Bacteria > Pseudomonadota > Gammaproteobacteria > Burkholderiales > Usitatibacteraceae > Usitatibacter. Next base: position 269 of record DATBEA010000078.1, on the reverse strand, counting down.
CCCGGCCCGTGGTAATCGGCCCCGCGCGAGGCGAGGAATCCGTGCTCCAGCGCAAGGCGTTGCCAGTGCGCGTATTGCTCGGGGCGGTGGCTTCCGGTCACCACCTCGATCGCTTCGCCTCCCGCGGCGCCGAAATCCTTGAGCATCTCGTCGCGGAACATCGGCTTCAGGTTGTACCGCCCCGGGTGCGCGAGCACCGCGATGCCGCCCGCCGAGCGGATCCACTCGACGGCCGCGCCCAGCTCGGCCCAGCGGTGCGAAACGTACGC
>DATBEA010000077.1:0-15426 GCA_036276215.1 Usitatibacter sp. | reverse complement strand
AAGGCGAGCATCTCGTCGTCCTCGTAGACCTTGCGGCTCGGGATCTTCCCCTCGACGATCTTGCAGAAGATGCAGTCGGTCATGCGCCTCCTTTCGGGCGTGACGCCTTCTCCTCGAGGCCCGAGCGGCCTTCGCGGCGCTCGAGCTCGGCGAGGACCTCGGCCACGCCCACCCCGTGCCAGGAGAGCATGACCATGCAGTGGAACCAGAGGTCGGCGGTCTCGTGGACGATCGCGTCGCGATCGCCGGTCTTGGAGGCGAGCACGGCCTCCACGGCCTCCTCGGCCACCTTCTTCAGGATCTGGTCCAGGCCCTTCGCGTTCAGCGAGGCCACGTAGGAGCTCGACGGGTCGGCGCCGCGGCGCGCCGCGATCGCCGCCTCCAGCCGCTCGATCACGTCGCGCTCAGGCATCGACCGGGCCCGGCGGGTCGGCGAGGACGGGATCGGTCTCGATCCACTCGCGCCTCGAGCCCCGCGTCTCCAGCCTGCGGAAGAAGCAGCGCCTGCGCCCGGTGTGGCACGCGATGCCCTTCGTCGACTCGACGCGAAGCAGCACCGCGTCGGCGTCGCAATCCATCCGCACCTCCAGCACGCGCAGCACGTGGCCCGAGGTCTCGCCCTTCTTCCAGAGCGCCTTGCGCGAGCGCGACCAGTAGTGGGCCTCGCCGGAAGCCACGGTGCGCTCGAGCGCCTCGCGGTTCATCCACGCGAGCATGAGCAGCTCGCCGCTCGCGGCATCCTGCGCCACCGCCGGCACCAGCCCATCGGCATTCCACGCCACCGTGTCGATCCAGTCGTTCACGTTCGATCCCGTCCCCGAGGGGGCGACCCTCGTTCCCTAGAGGCGCATCTCGATGCCGCGCGCCGAGAGGAAGCGCTTCGCCTCGGGCACCGTGATGCTGCCGAAGTGGAAGACGCTCGCCGCGAGCAACGCGTCCGCATGGCCGCGCTCGACGCCCTCGGCCAGGTGCTCGAGGCTGCCCACGCCGCCGCTCGCGATCACCGGCACGCCGACCGCATCGCTCACCGCCCGGGTGAGCTCGATGTCGAAGCCGCTCCGGGTGCCATCGCGATCCATGCTCGTGAGGAGGATTTCCCCTGCGCCGCGCCGCTCCATCTCGCGGGCCCATTCTACGGCATCGAGTCCGCGCGCCTTGCGCCCGCCGTGGGTGAAGACCTCCCAGCGGCCGGGGCCGGCCTGGCGCGCATCGATCGCCACCACGATGGCCTGGGAGCCGAAGCGTCCCGAGGCCTCGGCGACCAGCGCCGGGTTCTCCACGGCGGCGGTGTTGATGCTCACCTTGTCCGCGCCGGCGTTCAGGAGCTTCCTCACGTCCTCGACCGAGCGCACGCCGCCGCCCACCGTGAGGGGGATGAAGATCTCGTCGGCCACGCGCTCGATCACGGCGACGATGGTGTCGCGCGCGTCGCTGGAGGCGGTGATGTCGAGGAACGTGAGCTCGTCGGCGCCCGCGGCGTCGTACTTGCGCGCGATCTCCACCGGGTCTCCCGCGTCGCGCAGCTCGACGAACTTCACGCCCTTGACCACGCGGCCGGCGTGGACGTCCAGGCACGGAATGATCCTCTTCGCGAGCATTACCCTCGCCTCTCGCGCCGCGCGCCTCGTGACTCGCGCCTGATTACGCTTCTCCCGCGGCGAGCTTCACCGCCGCGGCGAAATCGAGCTTGCCCTCGTAGATGGCGCGGCCGGTGATGCAGCCCGTGATGCCCTCGCCCTCGACGGCCATGAGGGCGCGCACGTCATCCAGGCTCGCGAGCCCGCCGCTCGCGATCACCGGCACGGCGAGGGCCTGCGCGAGGCGCACCGTCGCCTCGATGTTCACGCCGGTGAGCATCCCGTCGCGGCCGATGTCGGTGTAGATCACCGCCTCGACGCCGTAGTCCTGGAAACGTTTGGCGAGGTCCACCACGTCGTGGCCGGTGAGCTTCGACCAGCCGTCGGTGGCGACCTTCCCGTCCTTGGCGTCCAGGCCCACGATGATGTGCCCGGGAAACGCGTCGCAGGCCTCGTGCAGGAAGCCCGGGTTCTTCACCGCGGCGGTGCCGATGATCACGTAGGAGACGCCGTCGTCCAGGCAGCGCTCGATCGTGTCCAGGTCGCGGATGCCCCCGCCCAGCTGCACCGGGATGTCGGAATCGACCGCGGAGAGGATCGCCTTGATCGAGGGCTCGTTCATGGGCCGGCCGGCGCGGGCGCCGTTCAGGTCGACCACGTGCAGGCGCGTCGCGCCCATGTCGCACCATTGCCGGGCCGCCTTGGCGGGCTCCTTGGAGAAGACGGTGGCCGAGTCCATGCGCCCCTGCTCCAGGCGCACGCAGGTGCCGTCCTTCAGGTCGATCGCGGGGATGATGATCATGGAGTGCGCGGCGGAATCACGAAGGATCCCATCTTGCGAAATTGCCGAGTAGCGTGAGCCCCGCGACGCTCGATTTCTCGGGATGGAACTGCGTCGCGAAAATATTATCCCTCGCGATGGCGGAGGTAAAGCGCTCGGGATAGCTCGTGGCGCCGGAGGCGAGGCCCGCCTCGGCCGGGTCGCAGTAGTAGCTGTGCACGAAATAGAAACGCTCGCCGTCGCCGATCCCCTGCCAGAGCGCATGGGGCGCCACCTGCCACACCTCGTTCCAGCCCATGTGCGGGACCTTGAGCCCCGGGCGCTTCGCGAAGCCGCGCACGCGCCCCGGCAGGATCGCGAGCCCCGGGGTGTCGCCCTCCTCGCTCGCCTCGAAGAGCATCTGCTGGCCGATGCAAAGCCCGAGGAAGGGCTTGCCGCGCGCGGCCTCGGCCACCGCGTCGCCCAGGCCGTGCTCGGCGAGCGAGCGCATGCAATCGGGCATCGCCCCCTGGCCGGGGAAGACCACGCGGTCGGCGGCGCGGATCGCGTCCGCGTCGGAAGTGACCTCGACGGTGTCGCCGGGCGCCACGTGCTGGAGGGCCTTCTGCACCGAGCGCAGGTTGCCCATGCCGTAGTCGACGATGGAGATTCTTTGGGCGCGAGGCACGAGGCGCGAGACCCGGCGAATGGTTAGAGGGAGCCCTTGGTCGAGGGAACCACGCCCGCGGCGCGCGCGTCGGGTTCCACGGCCATGCGCATCGCGCGCGCGAACGCCTTGAAGACGGTCTCGCACTGGTGGTGCGCGTTGTCGCCGCGAAGGTTGTCGATGTGCACGGTCGCCTGCGCGTGGTTCACGAATCCCTGGAAGAACTCGTGGGTGAGGTCCACGTCGAAGTCGCCTACCCGGGCGCGGCGGAAATCCACGTGGTACTCGAGGCCCGGGCGGCCGGAGAAATCCACCACCGCGCGCGAGAGCGCTTCGTCGAGCGGCACGTAGGCATGGCCGTAGCGGCGGATGCCCTTCTTGTCGCCCAGCGCCTTCGCCGCGGCCATGCCGAGGGTGATGCCGATGTCTTCCACGGTGTGGTGCGCGTCGATCTGGAGGTCGCCCTTCGCCTTCACCTCGAGGTCGAGCCCGCCATGGCGCGCGAGCTGGTCGAGCATGTGGTCCATGAAGGGGATGCCCGAGTCGAGCTTCGCATCGCCGCGCCCGTCCAGGTCGAGGACGACGCGGATCTGCGTCTCGCGGGTGTCTCGCTGGATTTCGGCCTTGCGCATGGCTCAGTCCACGGCGCGGGCGAGCGCATCGAGCATTCGCGTGTTCTCGTCGGGAGTTCCGACCGTGAGCCTCAGGCAGTTCGTGAGGAGTGGATGCGAGCCGTGCAACGTGCGGACCAATATACCACGCTCGAGAAGGCGCCCATACGCGGCGGGCGCGTCGCGCACGCGCACGAGGACGAAGTTCGCGGCCGAGGGAAACCGCCGCACCGCGGTCATCGCGTCCAGGGCCTGCTCCAGCCGGGCGCGCTCGGCCACGATAGCGCGCGTTTGCGCCTCGAGCACGGCCCGGTTCGCGAGCACCAGGCCGGCTGCGGCCGCCGACAGCACGTTCACGTTATAAGGCATGCGCAGCTTCTCGAGCTCGTGGGCCCAATCGCGCGGCGCGATGGCAAGGCCCAGGCGAAGGCCCGCGAGCCCGAGCTTCGAGACCGTGCGCACGAGGACGAGGTTCGGATGCCGGCCCACCTCGGGCAGCAGCGTGGCGCCTCCCGAGAACGCGTAGTACGCCTCGTCCACGGCGACCAGCCCCGGGGCCCTCTCGACGATCCGCAGGATCGCCTCGCGCGGGAAGAGGTTGCCCGTGGGATTGTTGGGGTATGCGATCCAGACGAGCGCCGGGCGCTCGCGCTCCAGCGCCGCCATGACCGCGGGCTCGTCGAGCGTGAAGTCCTCGCGAAGCGGCACGCCGAGGTAGCGCACTGCGGCGGCCGTCGCGGCGAGCTTGTAGACGGCGAACGAAGGCTCGAGCGAGAGCACCGCCGCGCCCGGGCGCGCCAGCGCCACGGTGATGATCTGGAGGATCTCGTCGGAGCCGTTGCCGAGAACGACCTCGAGGGACTCGGGGATCGACATCGCCTCGCGCAGGCTCGCCTTCAATGCGGCGTGCGTGGGATCGGGATAGCGGTTCACCGCCACGGCGGCGAGGCGCTCGCCCATCTCGCGCGCGAGCTCGGGCGGGAGGCCATACGGATTCTCCATGGCGTCCAGCTTCACCAGTCCCGCGGCGGGCGCCACGTGATAGGCGCTCATCGCACGGATGTCGTCCCGCACGAGCTGCGCCGCTCCGCGGCTCATCGCGGCGCCTTCGACCGCCATTCGGCGCTGCGGGCGTGGGCTTCCAGGCCCTCGGCGCGGGCGAGCGTGGCCGCCGTCTCGCCCAGGCGCACCGCCGCCTCGCGCGTGACGCCGATCACGCTCGAGCGTTTCTGGAAGTCGTACACGCCGAGCGGGCTGGAGAAGCGCGCCGTGCGCGACGTGGGCAGCACGTGGTTGGGACCCGCGCAGTAATCGCCCAGCGATTCGCTCGCGTGGTGGCCGAGGAAGATCGCGCCCGCGTGGCGGATCTTCGCGAGCAGCTTCTCGGGCTCGGCCACGGCGAGCTCGAGGTGCTCGGGTGCGATGCGGTTGGCGAGCTCGCACGCCTCGTCGAGGCTGCGCGTTTGGATGAGCGCGCCGCGCGCGCTGAGCGAGGCCTCGATGATCGCGCGGCGCGGCAGCCCCTGCAGCTGGCGGCGCATCGACTCGGCCACGCGGTCGATGAGGCCCGCCTCGGCGGTGACGAGGATCGCCTGCGCGATCTCGTCGTGCTCGGCCTGCGAGAAGAGGTCCATCGCGACCCAGTCGGGGTTCGCGGTCGCATCCGCCACGATGAGCACCTCGGAGGGGCCGGCCACCATGTCGATGCCCACGCGCCCGAACACGCGCCGCTTGGCCGCGGCCACGTAGGCGTTGCCCGGTCCCACGATCTTGTCCACGGCGGGCACCGTCGCCGTGCCGTAGGCGAGCGCGCCGATCGCCTGGGCGCCGCCGATGCGCACGATGCGGTCCACGCCGGCGATGGCCGCGGCGGCGAGCACCGGGGCGTTCATCTCGCCCCGCGGGGTCGGCGTGACCATGACCAGCTCGGGGACGCCCGCGACCTTGGCGGCGATCGCCCCCATGAGCACCGAAGACGGATACGCCGCCTTGCCGCCCGGCACGTAGATCCCGACGCGATCGAGGGGTGTCACCTGCTGGCCCAGGACCGTGCCGTCGCCGCCGTCCACGCGCCAGGACTCGAGCGACTGGCGCTCGTGGAAGGCGCGGATGCGGGAAGCGGCGAGCTCGAGCGCCTCGCGCTCGCGCGAGCCCAGGGCCGCGAGCGCCGCGCGGGCCTCGCGCGGGTCGACCACGAGGTCGCGCGCCGAGGCGGGCTTCCAGCGGTCGAAGCGCTCGGTGAGCTCGAGGAGGGCATCGTCGCCGCGGGTGCGCACGTCCTCGAGGATCGCGGCCGTGGCGCGGTCCACGCCCTCGTCCTGCGCCGATTCGAAGGCGAGCAGCCGCGCGAACGCTTCCTCGAAACCCGGGTCGGCCGTGGAGAGCCGGCGCGGCTCAGGCACGGGAGACTTTCGCGAGCGCCTCGATGAGCGGCGCCAGCGCCGAGCGCTTGAGCTTCATCGACGCGGGATTCACGATGAGGCGGCTGGACACCGGCATGATCTCCTCGACCACGCGCAACCCGTTCGCCTTGAGCGTGTTGCCCGTGTCCACCAGGTCCACGATGGCGTCGGCGAGGCCCACCAGGGGTGCGAGCTCCATCGAGCCGTAGAGGCGGATGAGATCGGCCTGCACGCCCTTGGCGGCGAAGTGCTCGCGTGCGGTGACGATGTACTTGGTCGCCACGCGAAGCCGCGCGCCCTGCTGCACGGCCGCGGCGTAGTCGAACGCCTCGGGCACCGCCACCGCCATGCGGCAGCGCGCGATGCCCAGGTCCAGCGGCTGGTAGAGGCCCTGGCCGCCGTGCTCGGCGAGCAGGTCGCGCCCCGCCGCGCCCAGGTCGGCGGCGCCGTATTGCACGTAGGTGGGCACGTCGGCCGCGCGCACGAGGAGCAATCGCAGCCCGGGCCGGTCGGTGGCGAAGATGAGCTCGCGCGAGGTGGCGGGGTCGCCCGCCGGATGGATGCCGGCGCGGGCGAGGAGCGCCAGCGCCTCCTCGAAGATGCGGCCCTTGGCGAGCGCCAGCGTGAGCGTGTTCTCGGCGGCCACGATCTCAGGGCACCCGGGCGATGCGCGCGCCGAGTTGCGTAAGGCGCGTCTCGATGTGCTCGTAGCCGCGGTCGAGGTGGTAGATGCGGTCGATCACCGTCTCGCCCTCGGCCACGAGGGCCGCGATGACGAGGCTCGCCGAGGCGCGCAGGTCGGTCGCCATCACCGTCGCCCCCGTGAGGGCGTCCACGCCCGAGATGAGCGCGGTGTTGCCCTCGATCTCGATGTTGGCGCCAAGCCGCCTCAGCTCCTGCACGTGCATGAACCGGTTCTCGAAGATGGTCTCGGTCACGTGGGCCGTGCCCGCGGCGATGCTGTTCAGCGCGATGAACTGGGCCTGCATGTCGGTGGGGAATCCCGGATAGGGCGCCGTGCGCAGGCTCACCGACTTGGGCCGCGCGCGCATGGCGATGCGAACGGTGCGCTCGCCCACCGCGATCCCGGCGCCCGACTCGCGCAGCTTGTCGAAGATCGCCTCGAGCCCCGTCACCGGCGCCTCGGTGAGCGTGATGCTGCCGCGCGTCGCCGCCGCCGCCGCGAGGAAGGTGCCCGCCTCGATGCGGTCGGGCATCACGTCGTATTCGACCCCGTGCAGGCTCTCCACGCCCTGGATGGTGATCACGTCGCCGCCATGGCCCTGGATGCGGGCGCCCATCGCGGCGAGGCATCGGGCGAGGTCCACGACCTCGGGCTCGCGGGCGGCGTTCTCCAGCACCGTCTCGCCCTCGGCGAGGCAGGCGGCCATCATGAGGTTCTCGGTCCCGGTGACGGTCACCGTGTCCATGAAGATGCGCGCGCCCTTCAGGCGCTTGGCCGTCGCGTGGATGTAGCCCGCCTCGATCGCGATCTCGGCCCCCATCGCGGCAAGCCCCTTGATGTGCAGGTCCACGGGTCGCTCGCCGATGGCGCAGCCGCCGGGCAGCGACACGCGCGCCTCGCCGAAGCGCGCCGTGAGCGGGCCGAGCGCCAGGATCGACGCGCGCATGGTGCGAACGAGGTCGTAGGGAGCGAATGCCTCGGTCACGCTGGAGGCGTCGAGCTCGACCTCGCGGCCCGAGGCGCGCGCCTTCACGCCCATGCGCTCGAGCAGGCGAATCATGGTGCGCACGTCGTTCAGCTCGGGCACGTTGCCGATCTTCACCGGGCCGGCCGTGAGGAGCGACGCCGCGAGGATCGGAAGCGCCGCGTTCTTGGCGCCCGCCACGCGGACCTCGCCCGACAACGGCACGCCGCCCCTTATGGAAAGTTTTTGCATCGTCGGATATTGGCGGGCCCCGCGAACGGGGCCGATGGGTTCAGTGCGCGGACCACTCCGCGGGGGACAGCGTGCGCATGGACAGCGCGTGGATCTCCTCGCGCATGCGATCGCCGAGGACGCCGTACACGAGCTGGTGGCGGCGCACGCGGGTGAGTCCCTCGAAGGCGGGGCTCACGATCACCGCCTCGAAGTGCGCGCCGTCGCCCCGCACCTCGAGGTGGGTGCACTCGAGGCCCGCGCGGATGGATTCTTCGATGGAGCTCGGCTCGACCATGGGAATAGCGCTAGTGGCGCAGCTTGTAGCCGCGGCGTAGCAGCCGCAAGGTGAGCCATGATAGGGCAGCGAAGGCGGCGGTCGCAAACGCGAGGCTCTGCAGGGGCGGCATGTCCGAGCGGCCGAAGAAGCCGTAGCGGAAGCCGTCGATCACGTAGAAGAAGGGGTTCAGCCGCGAAACCGCCTGCCAGAAGGGCGGCAGCGAGTGGATCGAGTAGAAGACGCCCGCGAGGAACGTGAGCGGCATCACGAGGAAATTCTGGAAGGCGGCGAGCTGGTCGAACTTCTCCGACCAGATGCCGGCGATGATGCCCATCGTGCCGAGCATGCCGCACCCCGCCAGCCCGAAGGCGAGCACCCAGAGCGGGTTGGGCACCGGCAGGGGGACCAGCCAGAGCGTCGCGGCGAAGACGCCGATGCCCACCACGAGGCCCCGCACCATCGCGGCACCCAGGTAGGCGAGGAAGATCTCCGCGGCGGACAGGGGCGGCAGCAGGATGAAGACGATGTTGCCGGTGATCTTCGACTGGATGAGCGACGACGAGCTGTTGGCGAACGAGTTCTGCAGCATCGACATCATCGCGAGGCCCGGGATGAGGAACTGCACGTAGGAAACGCCCGGCAGCGCTTCCACGCGGCCGGCGAGCGCGTGGGCGAAGACGAGCAGGTAGAGCAGCGTCGTCAGCACGGGCGCCGCCACGGTCTGGAAGCTCACCTTCCAGAAGCGCAGCACCTCCTTGTAGAGGAGCGTGGGCAGTCCGCTCATGCGGGCTCGACCTCTTCCCGGTGCATGATCTTCACGAACACTTCCTCGAGCTCGGGCTCCGCGACCTCCAGCGATGCCACGGTGACGCCGGCCGCGCGCAGCGCGCGCAGCGCTTCCTCGACGTGGGCCACGTCGGCGATGGGGATGCGCCAGGCCCCCGCCGCGTCGCGGGTGGCGGTTTCGGCGAGCGATGCGGGGAGCTCGGAGCCTTCCAGCTTCACGCGCAGCACGCGCTGCGAGAAGTCGGCGAGGAGCCGCGCCGTCGAGTCGAGCGCCACGATGCGCCCGTCCTTCATCATGGCGATGCGCGAGCAGAGCTGCTGCGCTTCCTCCAGGTAGTGCGTGGTGAGGAGGATCGTGCTGCCGGATTCGTTCAGCCCGCGCACGAACGACCACAGCGCCTGGCGAAGCTCCACGTCCACCCCGGCGGTGGGCTCGTCCAGCACGATCACCGGGGGGCGGTGCACCAGCGCCTGCGCCACCATGACGCGGCGCTTCATCCCGCCGGAGAGGCTTCGCATGTTGGCGTGCGCCTTCGCCACGAGCCCCAGGCGCTCGATCAGCTCGTCGATCCACGCGCCGTTGGCGCGCAGGCCGAAGTAGCCCGACTGGATCTCGAGCGTCTCGCGCACCGTGAAGAACGGGTCGAAGACGATCTCCTGGGGGACGATCCCGACCGCGCGCCGGGCTGCGCGAAAATCGCGCGCCACGTCGTGGCCCATCACCGCAAGGCAACCCGCGTCGGGGATCACGAGCCCGCCCAGGGCCGAGATGAGCGTGGTCTTGCCGGCGCCATTGGGACCCAGCAGGCCGAAGAACTCGCCGCGCGGCACTTCCAGGGAAACGCCCGCGAGCGCGCGCACCGGGCCGAAGCGCTTCTCGACGCCCCGCACCTCGACCGCGAGCATCAGGCCTGGTGCGGCTGGATCAGCTCGGCGACTCCGTACAGGTGGGCGAGCGCGAGGAGGTTGGCGGGCAGGTTCACGAACTCGAGCGTCTTGCCGCGCGAGAGCGCGCTGCGCCGCCACTCGAGCAGCAGCGCCACGGCCGCCGAATCGACGTTGCCCACGCCGGAGAAATCGATCGTGAGGCGCGCGGGGAGGTCGCCGCGCGCCGCGTATTCGGCGCTTTGCGCCAGGACGCCCGGCAGCGTGTCGAAGGACAGGTCGCCCGTGAGGGCGAGCACCTCGCCGGGCGCCGTGGCGCTCACTTCGACGCCGAGCGCGCCGGGACCGGCCCGGCGTTGCGATCCTGGAGCGTCTTCACCAGCCCGTCGATGCCGCCGCGCTGGATCTGGTCGTTGAAGGTGCCGCGATACGTGGTGACGAGCGAGGCGCCGTCGATCACCACGTCGTACACCATCCACGCGCCGTTCTTCTTCTCCATGGAATAGTCGATCGGGATCGGGGGGCCGCCCTGCTGGATCACCGCCGTGCGCACGATCGCGTCGGTGTCGTTGGGGCCGGCCTTGCCGGGCTTCACCTCGATCGTCTGGTTGCGGTACTGCGACAACGACGACGAATAGGTGCGCACCAGCAGGGTGCGGAACTCCTTCGTGAGCGCCTGCTTCTGCGCGTCGTTCGCCTGCGACCAGTTCTTGCCGACGGCGAGCCGCGTCATGCGCTCGAAGTCGAAATGCGGCAGCACCTTCTGCTCGGCGAGCGCCACGACCTTGGCGGAATTGCCGGCCTGCAGGTCCTTGTCGGTCTTCACGATGGCGACGACCTCGTCGGAGACGCGCTTCACGAGCGCCTCGGGCGATTCCTGGGCGAGGGCGAGCGCGGGCACGAGCGCCGCGATGAGCGTGGCTAGTATTCGAAACATGGTGGGTTCCTGGGGGAGAGGCTCGATTCCCTTCGACTGTTGCGGCAATGGGCGGTTCCGGCTACTTCTTGGGGGCCGCAGCCGCCGCCGGGGCGGGTGCCGGCGCCGCGGCCGCGGCCGGCGCGGGCGTCTCCTGCGCCTTGCTGAAGAGGAACTGCCCGATCAGCTTCTCCAGCACCACGGCCGACTGGGTGATCGTGATGCGGTCGCCCGCCTCGAGCTTCTTCTCCTCGCCGCCGGCTTCCAGCCCGACATAGGTCTCCCCCAGCAGGCCCGAGGTGAGGATCGAGGCGCTCGTGTCCTTGGGAAACTTGTAGCGGCTGTCGAGGGCGAGCGTGACCTGCGCCTGGAAGCGGTCGTTGTCGAAGTGGATGTTGTCCACGCGTCCCACGAGCACGCCCGCGCTCCTCACGGGGCCGCGCACCTTGAGGCCGCCGATGTTGTCGAAGCGTGCTTCCACGCGGTAGACGTTCGTGGCGCGCTCGGCGCCGAGGTTGCCCACCTTGAGCGCCAGCACCAGCAGCGCCACGAAGCCCGCGGTCACGAAGGCGCCGAACCAGAGATCGATTGTCGTTCGTTCCATAGTCTCGAGAGTTCTAGTCTTGCCCGCTCAGCATGAACGCCGTGAGCACGAGGTCGAGGGCGAGCACCATGAGCGCCGAGGTCACGACCGTCCGCGTGGTCGCGCCGGAGACACCTTCGGCGGTCGGTGGTGCATTGTATCCCTCGAATGTCGCGATCACCGTGACCGCAAGTCCGAAGACCACCGACTTGATCATTCCGTTCACCACGTCGCCCTTGAAATCGACGGCCGCCTGCATCTGCGACCAGAAGGCGCCGTTGTCCACGCCGATCAGCACCACCCCCACGATGTAGCCGCCGAAGACCCCCATCGCCGAGAAGAGCAGCGACAGGACCGGCATGGAGATGATGCCGCCCCAGAAGCGCGGCGCGATCACGCGCGCCATGGGCGAGACCGCCATCATGTCCATTGCGGTGAGCTGCTCGGTGGTCTTCATGAGGCCGATCTCGGCGGTGATGGCGCTGCCCGCGCGCGAGGCGAAGAGGAGCGCGGCCACCACGGGCCCGAGCTCGCGCGTGAGCGAGAGGGCCACCAGCACGCCGATCGACTCCGTCGCGCCGTAGCGCTGCAGCGTCTGGAAGCCCTGCAGGCCCAGCACCATGCCCACGAAGAGCCCCGAGACGATGATGATCACCAGCGAGAGCACGCCGCTGAAATAGACCTCGCGCATCACCAGGCGGAATCGCGAGAAGCTGGTGCCCGAGGAGGCGATCACCATGCCGAAGAAGCGCGCCATGGTGCCCACGCGCCAGACGCCCTCGATGAAGTTGTGGCCCAGCCGCGCGAGCGGCCTCCTCACGTCAAGCATCGGCGCCCGCCGCGAGCCCCACGTCGGCCGCGTAGGGCCGGGCGGGATAGTGGAAAGCCACCGGGCCCTCGATCTCGCCGCGCACGAACTGGCGAACGTACGGCAGGCTCGAGCCGCGGACCTCGTCGGGAGTGCCCTCGCCCACGATCGCCCCTTCGGAGATGAAATAGAGGTAGTCGACGATCTGGAGCGACTCGCCCACGTCGTGGGTCACCACGATCGAGGTGGCCCCGAGCGCGTCGTTCAGCTTCCTCACGAGCTGCCCGATCACCGCCATCGCGATGGGGTCGAGGCCCGCGAAAGGCTCGTCGTACATCACGAGCGCCGGGTCGAGCACGACCGCGCGCGCGAGCGCCACGCGCCGTGCCATCCCGCCGGAGAGCTCGGCGGGCTTCAGGCGATGCGCCCCGCGCATCCCGACCGCCTCGAGCTTCATGAGCACCAGGTCGCGCACCATCGGCTCCGGCAGGCTCGTGTGCTCGCGCAGCGGGAACGCGACGTTCTCGAACACGGTGAGGTCGGTGAAGAGCGCGCCGAACTGGAAGAGCATGCTCATGTGGCGGCGCAGCCCGTACAGCGCGAGCTCGTCGAGCCCCTGCACGTCGCGCCCGGCCACGCGGATCGTCCCGGCGGTGGGGCGGATCTGGCCGCCGATCAGGCGCAGCAGCGTGGTCTTGCCGCTGCCCGACGCGCCCATGATGGCGACCACCTTGCCGCGTGGCACCTTCAGCGAGATGTTCTTGAGGATCGGGCGCCGGTCGTAGGCGAAGCTGACCGACTCGACCTCGACCAGGTTGTCAGAGGGCACGCGGGAAAATGCGGGAAAGGGAAGGCCATTTTAGCAGTTCCCGCGCCGTGCCCTCCCCTATAATCGCCGGGTGGAAAAGCCCCGCCTGTTGCTGGTGGACGACGATCCGCTGATCGCCGAGGGCCTCGCCTTCGCGCTCTCCGGCGATTATCGCGTGGAACGCGCGGCCGACCGATCCTCGGCGGTGCAGCGCCTGCGGGAGGGGCTGCAGCCGGACGCGGCGCTGATCGACCTGGGCCTGCCGCCCTCGCCGCACCTGCCCAACGAGGGCTTCAAGCTGATCGGCGACCTCCTCGCCCACGTTCCGGGCGTGCGCATCCTCGTGCTCACCGGGCAGAACGAGGAATCGAACGCGCGCCGCGCGCGGGCCCTCGGCGCGCTCGAGCTCGTTCCCAAGCCCTGCGAGCCCGAGGTGCTGCGCGAGATCCTCGCGCGGTCGCTGCGCGCCGACATCACCAGCCCGCGCGGCGACGCCGAGGATGCGCGCGCGATCGTGGGCGAGAGCCCGCCCGTGCGGCGGCTGAGGAGCCAGATCGACCTCTACGCGGCCTCCTCCTTCCCGGCGTTGATCGAGGGCGAGAGCGGCAGCGGCAAGGAGCGGGTCGCCTACTCGCTGCACCACCTGAGCCCGCGCGCCCGGGAGCCCTTCCTCGCGCTCAACTGCGCGGCCATCTCGCCCAGCCTGGTCGAGCCCACGCTCTTCGGCTACGCGAAGGGCGCCTTCACCGGCGCGCAGGCGGCGAAGGCGGGCTACTTCGAGGACGCCGCCGAGGGCACGCTCTTCCTGGACGAGATCGGCGAGCTGCCCGGCGACCTGCAGGCGAAGCTCCTGCGCGTGCTCGAGAACGGCGAGTACCAGCGCGTCGGCGAAACGCAGACGCGCGTTTCCCGCGCCCGCATCGTGGCCGCGACCAACCGCGACCTGCGCGAGGAAGTGAAGGCCGGGCGCTTCCGCTCCGACCTCTACCACCGCCTCTCGGTCTTCGAGCTGGTGGTGCCGGCGCTGCGCGAGCTGGGAGACGACCGGCTACGCCTGCTGGAGCACTACCGCGCGATCTTCGCGGCGAAATCGGGCGCCACGCCCTTCGAGCTGGACGAGGCCGCGCGCGCGCGCTGGCTCGGCTACGAGTTCCCCGGCAACGTGCGCGAGCTTCGCAACATCGTGATCCGGCTCACCACGAAATACGCGGGCTACAAGGTGGGAGTGGCCGAGCTCGAGTCCGAGCTCGCCCCGCGCGAGCCCGCCGCGGACCCGCTCGCGAGGGCGCGTGCCGAGCTCACCTCGGGCAAGCCCTTCAGCCTCGACGGGGCGCTTCGCGCGATCGAGCAGAGCTACCTGGACGCCGCGCTCGAGATCGCCAACGGCAACGTTTCGCAGGCGGCAAAGCTCCTCGGCGTCTCGCGCACGACGCTCTACGGCCGGCTCGAGGCCGCCGGGCGCGCCGGTGCTAGACTTGGGGCATCCGAAACCGGCGACACCCGCGGCTAGGATCCACGCCGCGACACCGCCGATGGGCCGCTGATGACGATGTACCTGGGACACTTCGGGCTGCGCGAGCCGCCCTTCCGGATCACCCCGCACACCGAGTTCTTCTTCTCAGGCGCGAACCGCGGCGCGACCCTCGAGGCGCTGCTCTACGCGATCACCGCCGGCGAAGGCCTGGTGAAGGTGACGGGCGAGGTGGGCAGCGGCAAGACGATGCTCTGCCGCGTCCTCATGGAGCGGCTTCCCCAGACGGTGGAGACGCTCTACCTCGCGGTGCCCAGCCTCACGCGCGACGAGATGCTCGCGGCCATCGGCGAGGAGCTCGGCATCGAGACCACGGGCGCCAACACGACCAAGCTGATCCGCCTGCTGCAGGGAAAGCTGATCGAGGTCCACGCCGCGGGGCGCCAGGTGGTGGCGCTCATCGACGAGGCGCACGCGATGCCGCTCGCCACGCTGGAGGAAGTGCGCCTGCTCTCCAACCTGGAGACCGGGACCGAGAAGCTGCTGCAGCTGGTGCTCTTCGGCCAGCCGGAGCTCGACCAGCACCTGGCGCTGCCCAACATGCGCCAGCTGAAGGAGCGCATCACGCACGCGTTCACGCTGGCGCCGCTGCCCCCGCGCGAGATCCGCGACTACGTGAACTTCCGCCTGCGCGCGGCCGGCTACCACGGGCCCGACCTCTTCGACGACGAGGTGCTCGCGATCATCGCCGACGCCTCCGAAGGCCTCACGCGGCGCATCAACATCTATGCGGACAAGGCCCTGCTGGCCGCGTTCGCCGCGGGCACCCACACGGTGACCGCCGACCATGCGCGCGCGGCGGTGAACGACACGCAGATCGTGGTGACGCGCCGCGAGTCGCCGCGCCGGCTGGTGATCGCCGCGGCGGCGGGAATCGCCGCAGGCATCGCGATCGGATTCATGGCGGCGCAGGTTGTTTCCCTCGCACCGGC
>DATBEA010000076.1:0-6230 GCA_036276215.1 Usitatibacter sp. | reverse complement strand
GCTCGTCCTCGCCGCCGCCGGCGGGTACGGGCTTTGGTCCCTGGGGATGTCGCAGGGAATGAAGATGGCCGCGGGGACCGCACCCGACGCAGGCGGCGCGCAGAAGGCGGGCGACGTCGATCGCGCCGCCGGCAGGAAGCTGCTCTATTGGCACGATCCCATGGTGCCGGCCCAGAGGTTCGACAAGCCGGGGAAGTCGCCCTTCATGGACATGATGCTGGTTCCCGTCTATGAGGAGGGCGCCGCGGGGGGCGCCGCCGGCGTCGCGATCAGCCCGCGCGTCCAGGAGAACCTCGGCATCCGCACGGCGGAGGTCACCCGGGGCAACGTCGCGCCCTCCCTTCAGGCCGTGGGGACCGTCGCATGGAACGACCGCGACGCCGCCGTGGTCCAGGCGCGCGCCAACGGCTTCCTCGAGAAGCTGCACGTGCGCGCACCGCTCGACCGCGTGCGGAAAGGCGAACCCCTGGCGGAGCTCTACGTCCCGGACTGGGTCGCCGCGCAGGAGGAGTTCCTTTCGGTCGCGCGCATGCAAGGCGACGGCCTCGAGGACCTTCGCGAGGCGGCGCGCCAGCGCATGCGGCTCGCCGGCATGAACGACGAGCAGATCCGCCTTGTCGCAAGCGGCGGCAAGGCCTACCCAAGGCTCGCGCTCACCGCCCCGATCGCCGGGGTTGTGTCGGAGCTGAACGCGCGCGAGGGAATGACGGTGATGGCCGGGGCGCCGCTCTTCCGCATCAACGGGCTTTCCACGGTCTGGGTGAACGCCGAGGTGCCCGAAGCCGTCGCCTCGCAGGTTCGCCCCGGGAACCGGGTGACCGCGCGTGCCACGGCGCTGCCCGACCGGCAGTTCGACGGGCGCGTCGGCGCGATCCTGCCGGAAGTGAATCCTGCGACCCGCACGCTCAAGGTGCGAATCGAGCTCGCCAATCCGCGCGGCGAGCTCGTGCCCGGGATGTTCGCTACCGTGGACTTCGCTCCGGGCGCCGCGCGCGAGGCCCTCATGGTTCCGGCGGAGGCGGTGATCCGCACCGGTGAGCGCTCCGTCGTGGTCCTCGCGGAGACCGCCGCCGACGGCAGGCAGCAGTTGCGGCCCGTGGACGTGAATCCAGGGGTCGAGGCCAACGGCTTCACCGAGATTCGCCAGGGCCTCGCGGCCGGCCAGAAAGTCGTCGTCTCGGGACAGTTCCTGGTGGACTCGGAGGCGAATCTCAAGGCAACCGCCACGCGCATGTCGGGGGCGCCGAGCGCACCGGCCGCGCCGGCGACGCATTCCGGCGAGGGCCTGGTCGAGAAGATCGGCGCGCAGGCCGTGACGATCTCGCATGGCCCGATCGCATCGATGCAATGGGGTCCGATGACGATGGAGTTCAAGCTGCCGGATCGCAAGCTCGCGAGCCGCGTGAAGGAGGGCGACCGTGTCGCCTTCCAGTTCAAATCCACGCCGCAAGGCGAGTTCGAGATCACGGCGCTGCAGCCCGTCGGGACGAAGCCGTGATCGCACGCCTCATCCGCGCCTCGATCGCCAACCGTTTCCTGGTGCTGCTTGCGACGCTCATTGTCTCGGCCTGGGGCATATACGCGCTCCAGCGCACGCCGCTGGATGCGATCCCGGACTTGTCCGACGTGCAGGTCATCATCCGGACGACCTACCCGGGCCAGGCTCCGCAGATCGTGGAGGACCAGGTCACCTATCCGCTCGCCACCACGATGCTTTCGGTGCCGGGTGCCAAGACGGTGCGCGGCTATTCGATGTTCGGGGATTCCTTCGTCTACATCCTCTTCGAGGACGGCACCGATCCGTATTGGGCGCGCTCGCGGGTGCTGGAGTACCTGAACCAGGTGCAGTCGCGGCTGCCCGCGCAAGCCAGGCCCTCCCTCGGGCCCGACGCGACCGGCGTGGGCTGGGTGTACGAATACGCGCTGGTGGACCGAACCGGGAAGCTCGATCTCTCACAGCTGCGGGCGCTCCAGGACTGGTTCCTCAAGTACGAGCTGAAGACCGTGCCCAACGTCTCGGAAGTGGCGAGCGTGGGCGGCATGGTGCGCCAGTACCAGGTGGTTCTCGATCCCGACCGGCTGCGCGCGTACAACATCCCCGTCCCGAAGGTGATGGCCGCGATCCAGGCGGCGAACCAGGAGAGCGGCGGATCGGTGCTCGAGCTGGGGGAGGCCGAGTACATGGTGAGGGTCTCCGGCTACCTGCGCACGCTCGAGGACTTCCGCAAGATCCCGCTCTCCACCAACGATGCGGGGATTCCGGTCCGGCTGGGCGACGTCGCGAGGATCCAGGTGGGCCCCGAGATGCGCCGCGGCATCGCGGAGCTCGACGGGGAGGGCGAGGTGGCGGGAGGTGTCATCGTCATGCGATCGGGCAAGAACGCGCTGGAGACGATCGACGCGGTGAAGGCGAAGCTCGCGAAGCTGAAGGCGGGGCTGCCTCCCGGAGTCGAGATCGTGCCGACCTACGACCGTTCGAGCCTCATCGAGCGCGCGGTGTCCAACCTCGGGCAGAAGCTCGTCGAGGAGTTCGTGGTCGTCGGTCTCGTCTGCATCGTGTTCCTCTTCCATTTCCGCTCGGCGTTCGTGGCGATCGTGTCGCTGCCGCTCGGCGTGCTGATGGCCTTCATCGTCATGTACTACCAGGGGGTGAACGCCAACATCATGTCGCTGGGAGGCATCGCCATCGCGATCGGCGCGATGGTGGATGCCGCGGTGGTGATGATCGAGAACGCGCACAAGCACGTCGAGGCGTGGCAGCACGAGCATCCCAGCGCGAAGCTCGCGGGCGCGGAGCAGTGGCGGGTGATCGGGGACGCCGCCGCGCAGGTGGGGCCGGCGCTCTTCTTTTCGCTCCTCATCATCACCCTCTCGTTCGTGCCGGTCTTCACGCTCGAGGCGCAGGAAGGGCGTCTCTTCTCGCCCCTCGCCTTCACCAAGACCTACGCGATGGCGGCGGCCGCGGGGCTCGCGGTGACGCTCGTTCCCGTGCTCATGGGGTACCTCATCCGCGGGCACATCCCGGCCGAGGCGCGCAATCCGCTGAACCGCGCGCTCATCGCCGCCTACCGGCCCGTGCTCGAGCGCGTGCTCGCCGCGCCGTGGATCACGCTCGCGGCGGCGCTCGCCATCCTCGCGGCGACGATCTATCCCGCGACCCATATCGGCGGCGAATTCATGCCGCCGCTGGACGAGGGCGACCTCCTGTACATGCCTTCGGCGCTGCCGGGACTGTCGGCGGGCAAGGCCTCCCAGCTCCTGCAGCAGACCGACCGGATGATCCGGACGGTCCCCGAGGTCGCGAGCGTCTTCGGCAAGGCGGGGCGCGCGGAGACGGCCACCGATCCCGCGCCGCTCGAGATGTTCGAGACCACCATCCAGTTCAAGCCGCGCTCCGAATGGCGCCCGGGCATGACGCCGGAGAAGCTGGTCGAAGCGCTCGACCGCGCCGTGCAGGTGCCGGGACTGTCGAACATCTGGGTGCCCCCGATCCGAAACCGCATCGACATGCTCGCCACCGGCATCAAGAGCCCGGTGGGCGTGAAGGTCGCGGGCGCGGACCTGGCGCAGATCGACCGCATCGCCGCGCGCATCGAGGCGGCCGTGAGGAACGTCCCGGGCGTGACCTCGGCGTTCGCCGAGCGCCTCACCGGCGGGCGCTACGTCGACGTCGCCATCGACCGCGATGCGGCCTCGCGCTACGGCCTCAACATCGCCGACGTGCAGGGCATCGTCTCCGCGGCCGTCGGTGGCGACAATATCGGCGAGACGGTGGAAGGCCGGCAGCGCTTCCCGATCAACGTGCGCTACCCGCGCGAGATCCGCGATTCCATCGACAAGCTGCGTGAGCTGCCGGTCCTCACCGAGCGCGGCGCGCAGATCCGTCTACGGGACGTCGCGGCGATCCGCATCGTGGACGGCCCGCCGATGCTGAAGAGCGAGAACGCGCGCCTTTCGGGCTGGGTCTATGTCGATATCGCGGGCCGCGACCTCACGTCGGCCGTTCGCGACATGCAGCGGGCCGTCGCCGGGGAAGTGAAGTTGCCTCCGGGCTATACGATCTCGTGGTCCGGGCAATTCGAATACCTCGAGCGGGCCGTCGCGAAGCTGCGCTACGTGGTGCCTTTCACGCTGCTCATCATCTTCGTGCTGCTCTATCTGACTTTCAGGCGCTTCGCCGAGGCGCTGCTCATCATGGGGACGCTGCCGTTCGCGCTGGTGGGCGGGCTCTGGCTGATGTACCTCCTGGGCTACAACATGTCGATCGCTTCGGCCGTGGGGTTCATCGCACTGGGCGGCGTGGCGGCCGAGATCGGAGTGGTGATGCTGGTGTACGTCCGCGAAGCCATCGCGGCGCGCGAGGCGCGGGGCGCGCTTCTCGACGAGCGCAGCCTTGCGCAGGCGATGATCGAAGGGGCGGCGCTGCGCGTGCGGCCGATCGCGATGACCGTCGCCGTGATCGTGGCGGGGCTGCTGCCGATCATGTGGGGCTCGGGCACGGGATCGGAGCTCATGCGCCGCATCGCCGCGCCGATGGTGGGCGGCATGATCACGGCGCCGCTGCTCACGATGCTGGTGCTGCCGGCGGCCTTCTATTTACTGCGGCGCCGCCGGATGCGCTGACTCATGCGGCGCGGCTGCGCTGCTGCATGCCGTCGCAGACTCGCAGGCATTCCGCCGCGCATTCCCGGCACGCCCGTGCGCACGCCTGGCAATGATCCATCGGGTGCTTCGCGCATTCGGCCGCGCAAGCCTCGCAGACCCGGGCCGAGAGCCGGCACACGTCGCTCGCGAATTCGCTCGCGCGCGCCATGAATCCCGCGTTGAGGCGGCACATCTCGGCGCAGTCCACGTCCAGGGCGATGCATCGCGCCATCGACTGCACCTCGGATTGGGCAAGGCACTTCGATGCGCAGTGGTCGCAGGCTTCGGCGCAGGCGTTGGCGCTGGCGATGCAGGCGGCATATCTTTCTTCTGCCATGGGATGGGCTCCAGGAGTGGGGCGGTGGAATTCCTGTGAGAGCGCGCCGCGCGAAATGTTCCCGCCGCGGGCGGCGGCTCAGTGGTCGTGGCGATGGTGGGCGTCGGGGAAGTGGCCGTGCCGGTGCGCGAGTCGCTCGTGGCGGTGCGCGTGCGAATGCCGCTCCGGTCCGGGCGCTTGTCCGGGCGGGTGGGCGTGCAGGTGGTGCTCGTCGTGCTCATGCTCGTGTTCGTGCTCGACCGGCGCATGCGAATGTAAGTGGTCGTGATGCTCCGAAAGGTGCAGCCATACGCCCACGGCCATCAGCGCCGCGGCGAGTGCCAAGGGCACCCCCACGCCGTCGCCCAGGAATGCGACCGACAGGAGGGCTCCTGCGAAGGGGGCGGTCGAGAAGTAGGCGCCCGTTCGCGCCGTGCCCAGGCCCCGCAACGCGACCACGAAGAGCGCGAGGCTCACGCCGTAGCCGAGGAATCCAACCGCGAGCGCCGACGCGCCCACCGCAAGGCCGGGGAGCCGCGCCCCGGCCGCGAGCGCGAGGACTACGTTCGTGGTGCCCGCGACGAGCCCCTTCAGCATCGCGATCCGGCTCGCGTCGTTCAGCGAGACCTTGCGTGTGAGGTTGTTGTCGATGCCCCATGCGAGGCATGCGGCCACGACCAGGACAGCGCCCAACGCGTCGCCGCGGCCCCCTGCCTGGGGCCACGAAAGCGCCGCGCCGCCAGCCACGATGAGCAGCATGCCGATCGCCACCCGGAAGTCCACGTTCTCGCGGAAGACGAACCACGCGATGAGGGCGGTGAAGACGCCCTCGCCGTTCAGGAGGAGCGAGGCTTCGGAAGCGGGCATCCGCGCGAGGCCCGCCATCAGCAGCGCGGGACCCGCGATCCCGCCGGCGAGGATCGCGCCCGCGAGCCAGAGCGTGTCGGGGCGGCTCATGGAAATGCGCGGAACGCGCGCGAGGACGCGGTAGATTGCGAGGCCCGTTCCCGATCCGAGGTAGAGAAGGCCCGCGAGGAGCAAGGGGCTCGTGTCCCCCAGCAACACCTTGGCCGCCGGCGTGCTCGCGCCGAAGAGCAGCGCCGCGCCGAGGGCCGCGAGGACCGCGCGGCGCTGGCCCGCGTCCATCAGCGCGGCTCGGGCGATCCTAGGGAGCGGGGCGGCAAGGCGTCTCCTGGCGGCAGACCTCGTCGCCGTGCTCGATCTGGATGGTCACGTGGCCGATGCGAAAGTCCTCGCGCAGCCCGCGGCA
>DATBEA010000075.1:0-2621 GCA_036276215.1 Usitatibacter sp. | reverse complement strand
ACCAGCATCGGCACCGTCGCCTCGTCGGGCCTGATGGTCTGTCGAAACGCGGCCAGCCACGCCTGCAGCCGCGGTTCGGGTGGGTCGGCCTCCAGGAACGGAATCAGCTCCTTGGCGAGCGTGCCCGCATACGCAAACGGAAAGCGCTCGGCATAGGGCTCGACGAAGAAGTCGAACGGGTTGATCACCGTCATGTCGGCGACGAGGTCGACGACGATCTCCAACCGGTTCGCGCGCTCGGGAAAGACCAGCCGCGCCACCCAGTTGCCGTACGGGTCCTGCTGCCAGTTGAGGAAGTGCTTGGCGGGTTTCACCCTGAGCGAGTAGCTCTCGATGGGCGTGCGGCAGTGCGCCGCCGGCCTCAGCCGCACCTCGTGCGGCGAAAGGCCCACCGGCCTGTCGAACGCGTAATGCGTTCGGTGATGGAGCGCGACTTTGATGGTCATCGGCGGCTAAAGCGGCTAAAGGGGTCAGAGCCCTTTATCGGTCCGTGATAAAGGGCTCTGACCCCTTTATTCGAGCCAATCGGGATCGGGAAGCTCGGAGAAGACGCGGCGAAGGCCGCCGCCCCAACGCGAGCGCAGCATCGTGAAGTAGGGGTCGCCTTCGCGAACGCGGTGCTGCAGCCCCACGCGAAGGCTGTCGCGCGGGTACCAGAGCAGGTCGATCGGAAGGCCCACGGAGATGTTGGACTTCATGGTGGAGTCGAAGGAGATGAGCACGCACTTGGCCGCCTCCTTCTGCGGCGTGGCCATGGAGACGACGCGGTCCAGGATGGGCTTGCCGTACTTCGACTCGCCCAGCTGGAAGTAGGGCGTGTCGTCGGTGGCCTCGATGAAGTTGCCCTGCGCGTAGACGTGGAAGAGCCGCGGTGGCTCGACCCCGATCTGCCCGCCCACCAGCAGGTTCGCGTTCGCCTCGATGCTCGACTGCGCGAGGAAGGGGGCGTCGCGCCGCTGCATCTCGCGAAGCGCGTCGCCCACGAGCGAGGCGGCGTCGTACATCGAGTTCGCATTCCAGATGGTGTCCACGCCCTCCGCGGCCTTCGCGTGGCGGTCCAGGATGTTCACCACGCCCTGGGTCATGGCGAGGTTGCCCGACGAGAGCACCACGATCACGCGGTCGTCCCTCTTCTCGTAGACGCGCATCTTCGAGAAGGTGGCGATGTGGTCCACGCCCGCGTTGGTGCGCGAGTCGGACGCGAAGATCATGCCGGTGTCCAGGCGCAAGGCGACGCAATAGGTCATGGCCGCAAGTCTACTCGACCACGCTCGCCGAGAAGAAGGAGCGCTGGATGTGCACCGAGAGGTCCTGGGTGGACTGGAGGAACGCGGTGAGGTACTCGTGCAGCCCTCCGGCGAAGATCTCCGAGATGCGCCCGTACTGCAGCGCCGACAGGACCTGCCCCGCGCGCCGCAGCGTCTCGCCCGATTGCGCGTTCTGCACGTGGCCGAGCGTGTCGTGCACCTGGCGAAGGCAAAAGCGCAGGCTTCTCGGGATGTCGTCGCGCAGGATGAGCAGCTCGGCCAGCTTGAGCGGCGTGATCACGTCGCGATAGACCTTGCGATAGGCCTCGAACGCCGACACGCTGCGAAGGACCGCGGACCACTGGTAGTAGTCCACCGCGCCGCCCACATCCTTCACGCTGGGAAGGAGCACGTGGTACTTCACGTCGAGGATTCGCGCCGTGGAGTCCGCCCGCTCCATGTGCGTTCCCAGCCGCGCGAATTCGTAGGCGTCGTCGCGGTGCATCGTGCCGAAGGTGACGCCCCTGAAGAGATGGCTCCTTTCCTTCACCCAGTCGAAGAAGGCCGAGGTGCCGCGCGCGACCATCTTGTCCTCGTCCATCTGTTGCATCTCGAGCCAGGTGGAGTTGAGAACCTCCCACATCTCGGAGGTGATGGCGCCTCGCACCGCGCGGGCGTTCTCGCGGGCCTGGCGAGCGCAGGCATAGATCGACGACGGGTTCTCGGGATCGAGCGCCATGAAGTGCAGCACCTCGCGCGCGCACACCGTGTTGTGCCGCCCCGAGAAAGGGAAGAGCGAGCCGGTGATGTGCAGCGGCGCGGACCACTCCTGGTCGTGGAGCACCTGCTCGCGCGCGAGCAGCGACATGCGCCAGGTGACGTCGAGGACGCGGGCGGTATTCTCGGCGCGCTCCACGTAGCGCGACATCCAGTACAGGTTCGAAGCGACCCGGGAGAGCATCTAAGTGGCTTCGCTCAATCCACCACCCAGGTATCCTTCACCCCGCCGCCCTGGGAGGAGTTGACGACGAGCGAACCCTCGCGCAATGCGACGCGGGTGAGGCCGCCTGGAACGAAGTTCACCTCGCTGCCGGAGAGCACGTAAGGCCGCAGGTCGATGTGCCGGTCGGCGAGCGCATCGCCGCAAAAGGTCGGCACGCACGAAAGCGACAACGTCGGCTGCGCGATGAAGCGCTCGGGCGTGTCGAGGATGCGCTGGCGGTAGCGCTCGCGTTCGTCGCGGCTCGCGGTCGGGCCCACGAGCATGCCGTAGCCTCCCGAGCCCTGCGCCTCCTTCACCACCAGCTCGTCCAGGTGCGCAAGGACGTAGGCGCAGTCATCCTCTTTCGAGAGCACGTACGTGGGCACGTTGCG
>DATBEA010000074.1:0-4158 GCA_036276215.1 Usitatibacter sp. | reverse complement strand
GCCGCGCTCCTGGTGGGTGCGCAGCATGCGGGCATAGTCCATCTTGTACACGTGGTCGCCCGAGAGCACGATGAGATGGCTCGGGTTCTCGCGCATGACCGAGTACAGGTTCTGGTACACCGCGTCCGCGGTGCCCTGGTACCAGTCGTTGGTGAGGCGCTGCTGCGCGGGCAGCAGCTCGATGAACTCGTTGAACCGCCCGTCGAGGAAGGACCAGCCGCGCTGCAGGTGATGGATCAGCCCGTGGGAGTGGTACTGCGTGGCGATCGCGATGCGCCGGACGCCCGAATTGAGGCAGTTCGACAGGGAGAAATCGATGATGCGGAACTTGCCGCCGAAGGGCACCGCGGGCTTGGCGCGCCATTCGGTGAGCGGGCCCAGGCGCGAGCCGCGGCCGCCGGCCAGCACCATTGCGACAGTCTGGCGCGCGAGCTGCGCCATCGTGGAACGGTCGGGCACCGTGGGCGCGAGGCCGAACCGGTTCGGCAGCAGCCCGTGCAGGTCGCTGTTGGCGCTCGCCATGTCTTTTTTCGTTCTCCGTTGGACGAAAGTTCGATGCCCGGCGAACCGAAAGATTCAGCCGTTGTGCGCCTCGAAGGCTCTCGAATCGATCATTGCAGAAACGCCTCAGGCGCGCCGTAGGAGGCGTCCTACGTCGGCGCGAATCGCGCGTTTTTTCGTGATGCCGTGCGTGAAAGCGACGAGCCGCGGCGTGGATTCCACCCGGTGAAACCATACGAGCGCCTCGGCCTCGCCCGGGTCGGCCGCCGGATCCGCTGGCGCCTTCGCGTGGAGCGCGGCGGCGAACGCATCCATGGCGTTCTTCGCATCCGCGCCGCAGGCGATCACGGCGTCCACGTGGGCGAGGATCGTTTGCGCGACCTGCCCCGGATCCGAGGAAACGTAGATCGTGTTCTGCGCCGGGGCCTCCTCGCGCTCGAGCTCGGTGCGCGGCACCAGCTCCTGGGCCTCGTCGACCACCAGCCAGTGGGGCCGGCCGGTCTTCTCGCGAAGCGCCCTCAGGCCCAGCAGGAACTCGTCGAAGAACGCGGGACGCTCGCGCGCCGGCACCGCCGCAAGGCATACGACAGCGTGCACGCCGGGTTTTTCCAGCGCGGTGAAGATCTCGAGCGCGTCGGGCCGGTGGTCGGGGGTGCCGAACACCACGGCGGGCTCGAAATCGAGGTACTCGCCGCGGCCGTCCACCACGCAGAACTGGTAGCCGGCGGTGCAAAGGGTCTCGAGCATGCCGCGCACGAGCGCCGACTTGCCGGTCTTGGCGCGGCCGGCCACGAGCGCCGAGGAGCCCGACGCGCGCATCGCGACCTCGGCGCCGGAGGCGTCCTTGCCGATGGCGAGCCTTCGCCGCTCCCGAGCCGGCGGCGCATTCGCAAGGTCGTGCTCGATCAGGTCGGCCACCACCTCGAGGACCCCGTCGCCGCGCTTCTCGCGCGTCACACGGTCCGCCACGGCCTTCAGCGTGGGGATCGCGTTGGCCACAGCGACCGAGTATTCGGCCATGTCCAGGAGCGCGTGGTCGTTCTCGGCGTCGCCCGCGGCCACGAGGTTGCGCGGCGAAAGGCCCAGCTCGTGGAGCGCCACGAGGAGCCCGCTCGCCTTGTTCACGCCCGGCGGCAGGATCATCACCGCGCCCTTGTTGAAGATGACCGGCCGCTCCAAGCCCAGCTCGCGGATCGCCTCGAGCACCACGGCCTCGTGCGGCTCGACGGTGGCGATGATCGAATCACCCACCGAAACCGGCACGCCGCGGCTTCGCAGGAGCTCGACCAGCGCGGGCGGCGGCGGCTCGCCCAGCTCCTTCTTCTCGCCACTCTCGGGGCGATAGAGGAGCGCGCCGTTCTCGGCCACGACGCGATCGAAAAGGGCGATGGCGGGGAAGATCGCGAGCAGCTCCGGAAGCTCGCGGCCGGTATCGAGGATGAGCTTGCGGCCGCTCTCCTTCAGGCGCTTCAGCCCGTCCACCACGTGCGCCGGCACGTCGCTGTCGTGGGCGATGGTGCCGTCGAAGTCGAGCGCGATCGCGGTGTAGCGCATGAAACGAAAGGCTCCGCATGGGGTCAGTCGCCTACACACAACGAGCGGGACCGACCTTGGCCAGGAAGGAAAAACGAAAACGCCGCGCCACCATCGGAATCGACATCGGCGGCACGAAGAGCCTCTACGCCCTCTTCGATGAACGCTTCGAGGTGCTGGCGGAGGAAAAGTTTCGGAGCCATCCGCCCAAGGGCGGCCTCGCGGCGTTCGAGGCGAACCACTCCAGGGCCCTCGGCAAGCTGCTGAAGGAAGCCCGGCGGCGAAAGCTCGAGATCGAGGCGGTGGGCATGGGGGTGGCCGGGCGCGTCGACCTTCGCGAGGGCGTGATCCTCAACGCGCCCAGCCTCGAGTTCCTGCAGGGCTACTCGTTCCAGCATCGGCTGGAGAAGGAGACGGGCGCGCGCGTCTTCGTCTGCAACGACGTGCATGCGGGCCTCTACGGCGAGCTCATGCTGGGGGCCGCACGCGGCGGCAAGGACGTGATCGGCATCTGGGTCGGCACCGGCGTGGGTGGCGCCCTCGCGATCGACGGGCGGCTGCACATGGGTGCGCGCGGGCTCGCGGGCGACATCGGCAACTACCTGCTCCAGCCCGTGGACGCGGCGCAGGACTCCTCGCGCAAGGAAGTGCTGGACGCCGTGGCGAGCCGCACCGCCATCGCCGCCGATGCGGCCGCCCTCGCCGCGAAGAAGTACGGCTCGAAGCTTCGCAAGATCGCGGGCACCGACGTGCGCGACATCACGAGCGGCAACATCGCCAAGGCGATCAAGCGCGGCGACAAGGCCGTGGAGAAGCTGGTGCGAAGCCGCGCACGGCTGCTGGGCGCGGTGCTCTCGAACCTGGTGGACTTCATCAATCCGGACACGGTGGTCCTGGGCGGGGGCCTGGTCGCCGCGATCCCGAAGCTCATCCGCCGCGAGATCGAGAAGTCCGTCATGGCGCACTCCTCGACACGCGCGAGGCAGGCCGTGAAGATCGTGACCGCGAAGCTCCACGACCATGCGGGCACGACGGGTGCCGCGCGCCTCGCGCTCGACATGTACTCCGGACGCCCGCCCATCAAGCTGGAATAACGCGTCAACCGCGGCGCCGAGGGGGCCGTTGTCGGGATAGCACGGTGGAGGTAGGCCACCCACGCGAACCCACAACTCACAAGAGACGCCCCACCATGCAACTCGATGCCGCATTGCCCATCGTCCGCGCGCTTGCCGACGGCGTGAATCCCGTCACCGGCGAGGCGTATCCCGAGCACAGCCCCTATGCCGAGCCGCGCACGCTGCGCGCGCTTTTCTCCGCCGTGGACTTGATGGCCAAGGAGGTCGAGCGCGAGAAGCGCCGCGAGCGCCTGCCCGCCAATTTCGGCAAGCCCTGGACCGAGGGCGAGGACCGCACGCTTGCAACCGAGTTCGACGGCGGCCTCGCGATGAACGACATGGCGCGCCGCCACGCGCGCACGCAGAGCTCGATCCGCCTGCGCCTGGAGAAGCTCGGGAAGATCGAGCCGTCGCCGCCGCAGTAGCGCGAGGCGCGAGGCACGAGGCAGGAGGCGCGAGGCACGAGGTAAGGCAAAGCGAGTCGTTTGAAGCCACGTTCTCGCGCCTCGTGCCTCGCGCCTACTTCGCTTCGTCTTTCTTCAGGTTCAACGCGGCGCTGTTCATGCAATACCTGAGGCCCGTGGGCTTGGGCCCGTCGTCGAAGACGTGGCCCAGGTGCGCGTCGCAGCGGGAGCACCGCACTTCGGTGCGCGTCATGAACCAGCTGCGGTCGTCCTTCTCGGCGACGGCTTCCCCGGATATCGGTTTCCAGAAGCTGGGCCATCCGGTGCCCGACTCGAACTTGGTGTCCGACGGGAAGAGGTCCTGGCCGCAGCACACGCACTGGTAAATGCCCTTGTCCTTCGTCGCGTGATACTTGCCCGTGAACGCGCGCTCGGTGCCGTGCTTGCGCGTCACGTAGAACTCCTCGGGCGAGAGCTGCGCCTTCCATTCGGATTCGGTCTTGACGAGTTTGTCCTTGGCGTCCATGTCGGTGGAGGTTCGGGCTGTGAGTTCCCATTTTAGTCGGCGCGGGGCCGCGGCGCTTACGCTATCCTTGCGCCGTGCC
>DATBEA010000073.1:0-5233 GCA_036276215.1 Usitatibacter sp. | reverse complement strand
TAGCCCCAGCTTCGGCTGTGCGGCCACGTGGGAACCGCGCCCACGAGGAGCAGGATTACGATGATGAGCAGTATGAGTCCGATCGACATGGGGTTCTCCGTGTTGTTGGAAACGTCCATGCGCTAGACCGCCCGCCGCGAGCGTCATTCCCGTGCGAAAACTCTTTCTGGTGTAGGAAAGCGCCGAGGACTATCCACGGCGCGAAACGCGGCGATCCCGCGACGCTCAAAAACCGTACAGCGCCGCCGGGTTCTCCACCAGGATCGCGTGGCGCGCTTCCTCGCTCGGCACCCACTCCTGCAGCAGGTCGAAGAGCGCGGCGTCGTCGGGCTTGGCGGTGGGCTCGGTCGGGTGCGGCCAGTCGCTGCCCCACACGCAGCGCTGCGGGGCGTGGTCCACCAGCGCGCGCGCCACGGGCTTCGAGTCCGCATACCGCGGACCTCCGGTTTGCGTTTCGAGGTACGGGCCCGAAAGCTTCATCCACGCATGGCCCTTGTCGATGAGCCGCTTCACGATCGCCATGGCGGGGTGGCGCGGCCCGGCGGGCAGCGGCATGCGCCCCATGTGATCGAAGACGAGCGTGCCCGGCAGGCGCGCGAGCAGGTCCTCCATCTCCACGATCTGCTCGGCGCGAAGGTGCAGCTGCACGTGCCAGCCGATGCGGCTCACGCGATGGGCCAGCGGCTCGATCATGTCCACGCTCGTGACCGCGGTGCGCGGCTCGTGCAGCGTGAACCGCAGGCCGCGGATGCCGCGGCGCCCCATCGCGAGGAGCTCGGTGTCGGTCACGGTGGGATGGACCACGGCGATGCCGCGCGCATTTGCGCCGAGCTGGGCCACGGCATCGAGCGTGACGGCGTTGTCCGTCCCGTAGGCCGCGGGCTGCACGACAACGGCGCGGCTCGTGCCCAGCCGTTCCTGGAGCTTGCGGTAGTCGGCGATCGAAGCGTTCGCCACCGCGCGAAGCTTCGGCCATTTCATCTTGAAGCGAGCGTCGTAGACGTGGATGTGCGAGTCGCAGCAGTCCGCCGGCGCCTTGAAGCGCGGCCGCGAGGTGCCCGACGAGTTGGGGACCTCGGCGTTCATTCGGGCGCGGTCCCTTCGCGCCCTGCGGCGTGCTCGTACGCAGCGCCCCGCGCCAGCAACCTTTCGTAGTGCGCGTCGTCCACGCCCACCTCGGCGAGGAGCTCGCGGTTGTGCTCTCCCAAGTCGGGCGCGGGCATGCGGATCGATCCCGGCGTGCCCTCCAGCCGCGGCACCACGTGGTGCATCGGGAAGCTCGCCATCTCCGGGTCGGGGTAATCGGCGATCACCTCGCGCTCGATGAAGTGCGGATCCTCGAGGATCTGCGTGATGTCGTAGATGGGGCCGATCGTGACCTCGGCCTTCTCGAAGAACGCGACGTTCTCGGCCTGGGTGCGCTCCGCCACGAATCCGCCGATGATCGCGTCCAGCTCCGCCGCGTTCTTCACGCGATCGTCGTTGGTCCTGAAGCGCGCATCCACGATGAGGTCCGGCCGGCCGATGGAGGTCATCACGCGCTCGGCCATCTTCTGCGTGGAAGCGGAGAGCGCCACGAACCGCCCATCGGAAGCCTTGTAGGCGTTGCGCGGGCCCGAGTTGGTCGAGCGGCTCCCGGTGCGCGGCTTCACCTTCCCGGTGAGCCGATAGTTCGCCGCCTGCGGGCCGAGCACGTGGAAGAGCGGGTCCAGCAGCGGCAGGTCGATTACCTGCCCCTTGCCGCCGTTCACCTCGACCTCGCGCAGCGCCACCATCACGCCGATCGCGCCATAGAGTCCCGCGTACGAATCGGCCATGTAGATGGGCGGCAGCACGGGCTCGCGGTCCGGGAAGCCGTTGAACGATGCGAAGCCCGAGATGCCCTCCACCAGGGTGCCGAACCCGGGGCGCCTTCGATAGGGCCCGCTCTGTCCCCATCCCGAAATCCTGACGACCACGAGCCGCGGGTTCGCCTCGATGAGCTTCGCGGGCGCGAGGCCCATGTTCTCGAGCGTGTCGGGGCGAAAGCTCTCCACGAACACGTCGCACTTGGCGACGAGCTTCATGAGGAGCCCGCGCGCTTCCTCGTCGCGCAGCTCCAGCGCGAGGCTCTTCTTGTTGCGTGCGTAGAGCTTCCAGTTCACCGCCACGCCCTTCGTGCGCCAGCCGCGCAGCGTGTCGCCCGCCGCCGGCTCGACCTTCACGACCTCCGCACCGAAATCGGCGAGCGCGCCGGTGAGCAGGTTGCCCGCGACCAGCCGCGAGAGGTCGAGCACGCGGACGCCATCCAGCGCGCCGACCTTCCCCGGGGCGAAGTCCCTCTTCTTCAGCGCCATCCGTGCTCCAGCGGCGTCATCATTCCGCCTGGATATTCGCGTCGTGCGCGACCTTCTTCCATCCGTCGATCTCGCGGCGGATGGTCGCCGCGAAGGCGGCAGCCGACATGGGCGCGGGCTCCGTGCCCTCGCGCAGCAGCGTCTCGCGCATCTCCTGCGTGGCGAGGATCCGGTTCACGTCGCTGTTGATCCTGGCGACCGTGTCCGGCGGCGTCCCTTTCGGCGCGAGGATGCCCCACCAGAGCTCGAAGCTGTAGCCGGGCGCGCCCATCTGCGCGACGGGAGCCAGGTCGGGCACGACGCTCGATCGCTCGAGGCTCGTGACGCCGAGACCTTTCACCTTGCCCGCCTTCACCTGCTGGTAGATGGAAGGCGCGCTCGCGATGAGCACGTCCACGTGTCCCGCGATGACGTCGGTCACCGCGGGCCCCATGCCCTTGTAGGGAATGTGCGTCATCCTGATCTTCGCCGCTTCCATGAGGAGCTCGGTCGCGAAGTGGTTGGTGCTGCCTTGCCCGGAAGACGCGTAGTTCAGCTTGCCCGGCTCGCGGCGCGCGAGCGCGAAGAGCTCGAGCGTGGTCTTCACCGGCAGCTGGTTCGAGACCGTGAGCAGCATCGGGCCCCTGGCCACCATCGCCACGGGAGCGAAGCCGTTCACGGGATCGAAGGGCAGGTTCTTCTGCACCGCGGCGTTGGTCGTGAAGGACGACGAGAGCAGGCAGAGCGTGTAGCCGTCGGGCGCAGCCCGCGCAACCATTCCCGCGCCGACGGAGCCGCCCGCGCCCGCGTGGTTGTCGACGAGGACCGGGATCTTCCACTCGTCCGAGAGGCGCTTGCCGAGCTCGCGCGCGAATGTGTCGTTCGATCCGCCCGGCGGATACGGCACGACGATCGTCACGGGCCTGGAGGGCCAGGGCGGCGCTTCGGCAAACGCGGCGCACGCGGTGGCGCAAAGGAGGGCTGCGAGCCAATGCTTCATTGGAGTGAGCGCTCCTCGGGGGGAATGAGGTTCAATCGCCGCGCAAGCGAGAGGATCGACTCCGCCCGTCGCACGAACGGCGCGTCCACCATGCGCCCGTTCACCGTGAAGGCACCCACGCCGCGGGCCGACGCATCTTGCGCGGCCTTCACCACCTGCAGCGAGTGCGCGATCTCCGCGTCGGTCGGGCGGAACACGGCGTTGGCGAGCGGCACCTGGGTGGGATGGATGCAGCTTTTTCCGAGGTAGCCCAGGCGCCGCGACGCCTGCGCCTCGCGCGTGTAGCCTTCGGCATCCTTGATGTTCGCCCACGCGCCGTCGTAGGCCCACACGCCCGCCTCGCCCGCGGCGATGCGGATGTGCACCAGCAGCGATTCGATCATCGCGGGGTTGTAGCGGTCAATGTCGAGGGGCTCGATGAGATCGCCCCATCCCGCCTGCAGGCCCACGACCCGCGGGCTCGCGCCCGCGATCTCGGCGGCCTGGCGGAACGCGCGCGGGGTCTCGATGTTGGCGAGGATGCCGACGGGTGCCAGGCCCATGCGCCGTTCCACGCGCGAGAGCGCATCGGCACACGCACGGATGTCGTCGGGCCCGTCGGGCTTGGGCAGGTTCACGATGTCGAGCGCCTCGCAGAGCACGGCCTCGAGGTCGGCCTCGAAGTGAGGCGTGGCGAGGCCGTTCACGCGCACGATGAGGGTCTTCGCGGGATCGCGGCCGAGGGCTCGCAGGTAGCCGCCGAGGGCCACGCGCGCTTCGGCCTTCATGGACTCGTCCACCGCGTCTTCCAGGTCGAAGGACAGGCCGTCGGCCTCTCCGGCCATCGCTTTCGCGAAGAGCTCCGGCCGCGATCCTGGAACGAAAAGCTTGCTACGCATTGCGGATGGGCGAGTGACGCATCGCTCCTGCTACCTCAACCGTTTCACGATCGCCTGGGTGAATTGCTTCGTGTTGGCGGTGCCGCCGAGGTCGCCGGTGCGCACCTTGTCCTTGAGGAGCACGTCGTCGACGGCCTGCTGGACGCGCCGCGCCTTCTCCTGCTCGCCCACGTGGTCGAGCATCATCGCCGCCGAGAGGATGAGCGCCAGGGGATTGGCGATGCCCTTGCCGGCGATGTCGGGCGCCGAGCCGTGCACCGCCTCGAAGATCGCGGCGTCCTTGCCGATGTTGCCCGCGGGCGCCATTCCCAGGCCGCCCACCAGGCCCGCGTTCAGGTCCGAGAGGATGTCGCCGAAGAGGTTGGTGGTCACGATCACGTCGAACTGGTACGGATCCATCACGAGCTGCATCGCGCAGGCGTCGATGATGCGCTCGTCGCATGCGACCCTGCCCTCGTACTTCTTCGAGACGTCGCGGCCGGCCTCCAGGAAGAGCCCCGTGAGCGCTTTCAGCACGTTGGCCTTGTGCACCAGCGTCACCTTCTTGCGGTTGTTCTTCACCGCGTACTCGAACGCGAACTCGCAGATGCGCCGCCCGCCCGCGCGCGTGTTCACGCCCGAGGCGAGGGCGACCGCGTGCGGGTCGTCGCCCACCGGGATGTAGTGCTCGAAGCCCACGTAGAGGCCCTCGAGGTTCTCGCGGACCAGGACCAGGTCGATGTTCTCGTAGCGTCCGCCCGGAACGAGCGTGCGGGCGGGCCGCAGGTTCGCGAAGAGGTGGAATTCCTCGCGCAGGCGCACGTTGGAGGAACGAAAGCCCCCGCCCACGGGGGTCGCGAGCGGGCCCTTCAGCGCAAGCCGCGTCTTGCGGATGCTCTCGAGGGTGGACTTGGGGAGCGGGTCGCCCTCGCGCTTCAGGCCCGCCACGCCGGCCGTATGCCACTCGTACTCGAAGGGCGCGCCCACCGCCTCGAGCACGTCGAGGGTCGCCTGGGTCACCTCGGTGCCGATCCCGTCGCCGGGGATCAGGGTGACGGGGA